>CBFDAW010000222.1:0-5678 GCA_965602865.1 uncultured Thermoplasmata archaeon | reverse complement strand
GGCAAAATCAACGAACTATGGTACGAGCTTTGGCTCTTACGAATGGGTAAACTCTGTGACCACAAATGACCAGACTAACCCCAGGGTGGCAATTTCGGATTCTAAGAATATATATGTGACCTGGCAGGATGCACAAAACGGTGATTTAGATATTTATATGGCGATATTATCCAGTACTAATTCGAGCTTTACAGGACGTAAACGTGTGGATGATGATTCCACGGGTTTCGGACAAATGAACCCGTCCATTGCAGTCCTGACAAATGTGACCGATCAAATTTTCATTGTATGGTCCGATCTAAGGGATAATATTCACAAGGTAAATGATTCTAAAGAATATTCCAATAACGCCAATAATTATAATGTATATCTCACGCGTTCTACTAATACGGGAAGTACTTTTTCCAAGAATTATTGTATCCAGACTTATGAGAGTGAACCTGCGATTGCGGTGGATAATAATGGAACCGTTTATACGGTCTGGGTGGATACCCGGTTTGGGTCTGGTGGTGATATATTCTTTGCTAAATCGTATGTAAGTGGTCAGCATTTTAATGCAAATAAGCGTATTTATAGTCTCTCATATGCCATGGATAAAGGTAGAGCCAGTCCTGATATGGTAATTAGGCAGGGTATACTTTATATTGTGTGGGAAGAATGGGCGCTTACCAGTTCGGATGACACTACTATAGTGTTCTGTAAATCTACGGATGGCGGTGCATCATTTACCGCACCCGTGGACATTACCCCGGGGCGAGCCGGTAACCAGGCCAATCCGGCGTTAGCGGTTGATAGAACCGGAAATATACATGTGGTTTGGCAAGATAACATACCAGGTCCAAGTAGAGAGTGGGACATTTACTATTCCAATTCAACAAACGGCGGCACACTTTGGAGTTCGGTGTTATCGGTTAATCCACAATTCGGTGTAAATAAATATATCAATCCATGTATCAATGTTGATAACTCAGCAACCACACCTATTATTTATATCGCATATGAACGCAGTTACCCCGCCGATAATGGTGATATCTATCTAATTAACTCAACAGACGGCGGAGTGTCATTCAATGCAGAATTTAATCTTACGGATGATGGTGGTTATGTAGCACAACATAATCCGGCGATGGATGTTGATTCCACGGGTGTAATCGCTGCTGTATGGGACGAGCTCAGAGGACCAGATAGGGATATTTATTTCACGATCTCTAGAGATAAGGCTAATACGTTCAGTGTAAGTAAAATTGTAAATAGTACGACGGGCGATGAGCAGCACCCAGACATTGTAATCGACCCGAGTAATAATAATAACATCATGGTGATGTGGCAAAGTGACAGAGACACCACTCCTCCGGACGATAATTTTAATATTTGGAATGCAACCTCATTAGATGGTGGAATAACATACTTCCCTGCAACGCGGGTTGATGATACTGGTTCGGAAATTCAAGATCAGATACACCCCAAGCTCGCCATCGACTCAACGGGCAGTCTCTACAGTATCTGGGAAGATTATAGACATGGGAATGGTGATATTTACTCATTTATGATGACAGATCATTCACTCCCCCTAGCAGAGGCAGGGTCGACCCTGGTGGTCCCACAGGGCGAGTATGGTAATTTCATTGCCGCCGGTACAAAGGATAATTTCGGGATCTATAATTATACCTGGACCTTCAACGATATGGGACCGCAGACATTATATGAATATAATACAAAATATCTTTTCAATACACCGGGGAACTATTTAGTAACTCTTACGGTAACGGATTATTATGGCAACCAGGACATTGATACCTTAACGGTTACAGTATCTGATTTGACACCGCCAATTCTATTAAACGATCAAACAACCGGTCCCGCATATACGGGTAATAGTTTTACATTTAAAATAGATGTAACCGATTTTGCAATAAGTAAAGTTAAGGTAGAATATTGGTACGGTACTAAAAGCGGAACTCCTCCAAATGTTACTATGCAACCGGGTGTAGGAAATCAATACACAAAACCAATTCCTGTTGCTGATACTTTGGAATTACTTAATTATCAATTTTATGCTGAGGATTTAAACACTAATTGGAAAATTTTCATACCGACATCACCGATAACGGTAATTGATGATGATAATCCGGAAATAAAAGTAAATGCCACATCTTCTTCAGCGTTCACCGGGTCGGTATTAACCTTTTCGATACAATGCGATGATAATATTGATGTTTCCAGTGGTTGGGTAAATTTCCGCTATGGTACCTCGGGAACTTTCACAATTATCTCACTCATTAAAGGTACCACATATTATACTAATACTACCACTATTGCCCACACATTAACTCCCTTATATTATTACTTTAGTTTTGTTGATACTTCAGATAACTGGAATACTTCATCGACTGGTAAAGTAACAATTATCGACAATATCCAACCCGAACTCGTCCAGGATAACAGCGACCTGGAGGCGTTTACCGAGCAAAAATTCAATTTCTCGATGCAATTCACCGATAATGTCGCCACGGATTCTGCATATGTTGATTACTCATTCACCAGCTCACGCGCAAGCATTAGCAAAACCTTAATTCAATCGGGAGATGACTGGGAAGCTTCGATTATGATACCCTCGTCATTGGGTAAATTGAAATATAAATTCTACTTCAATGACACCACGATCGGAAATACGAATTCCACTATCGAGGTCCAAATAGATATCCAGGATATTAAAAAACCCACCGCGGTTACCGGTTCGGGGGATATCGACGCCACCACAGGCGAAGGGTTCGAAATCTTTGCGAAATTCAGTGATAATATAGGTATCTCGAAGGTTAAAGTATATTATTCAAAAGTCGCCACGAGCAGTTGGCTAATGGAGGAAATTGCAACTGGTGTAGACGGTAACTATTCTATTACAAATGATGGCATGGAGATTAATACGAGCACTGATGCCACCAATTGGGAATATTACTTCTTTGCCGAAGATACCTCTGAGAATAATATTACTTATGGCACGAAAGCCGAACCATATACTATTGACGTAAAAGACAATGATAAACCGGTAGCCGATGCAGGGGACGACATTACGGTAGATGTTGGTGCTGAGGTTACTTTTGATGGAAAGGGTTCTACCGATAACATCGGGATCACTAAATATACTTGGACATTCCAATACACGATCGATAAAGAAACAATGACTGGCGAAGAACCTAAATTCACATTCACCGTAGCGGGTTCATATGTGGTTACTTTGAATGTTTCGGATCTCGAAGGTTATTGGGATACGGATACCGTTAAAGTAGATGTAATCTCCGACATTCCTTTAAATGTAACGCTGGATCGGCCAGGGAAAGGCGGAACCTTTTCTCAGACCACCGTAACACTGGGTTGGCACACTGTTCACCCGGATGCAAACCAGGTTAAATTTGATGTATACTGGGGCACCGAAATTAATCCACCGCTTAAAGAGACCAAGATCTCAGCTACCACGTTGGAGCTCACGGGACTTACCGATAAAACGACGTATTACTGGAAGGTCAAGCCTTGGTTAGGTACAACCTCCGGCACGGTTTCCGAGATTAGGAGCTTTCGCATCGATTTGGAGTTCGAACCGGAATATGATGTGGATATTACCGCAGAAACCACCGACGTTTACATTACAGTGGGTAATACGGAGACCGTAAAATTGACGATCACGAATAAAGGAACTGTTGATGACATTATGAACCTGGACCTAGATGTGAAGAATTATCCGGACGACGTCGAATTATCACTAGATAATCTGTTCTTAACTCTTGGCGAATCGATGGATGTGAATTTAACAATCAAGACCATAGAATCCACACCGATCGGTACATATAGTGTTGAAGTAACGGCGAGTTCTGCGAGTGCAACCGGAGATGTTTCGAAATCCGTCACAATTAAGATACATACTATTGAAAAAATAGAAGAAGAAAAGGATAAAGATGGAGATGGGTTGCCAGATGAGTGGGAAGAACAATATTTCGGTGATATAACATCATACGGTGCCAAAGATGATCCGGATAATGATAACATTCTAAACATTCAGGAATATCTTGGTAAAACGGATCCTACTAAGGCGGATGTAACGGGAGCTGAAGATTCGGATGGAGATAATCTACCCGACCAGTGGGAAATCGATCACTTTGGTGGTATTACACAATACGGTAAAGATGACGACCCGGATAATGATGGTATCTCCAATTATGATGAGTACCAAGGCGGCACTAACCCCTTGGATAAAAAGGACGATAAAAAGGATGATGAGGCTGATTATACAATGGCAATAGTTGGCATCGTGGTAGCGATAATTATTGTCGTATTATTGCTGTTGTTCTTGATGATGAAGAAAAAGAAGGGTGGCGAGCCTGAAGAAGGTAAAGAAGATTCAACTCCCGGAGCACCCACGGGCCCCGTTTCCGGACCACCCACGACCCCCGTCTCCGGACCATATAAACCACCCGTCGGTTCAGGTCCCGGGGGGCCAGGACCAGCAGTACCACCCCAAGGACCACAGGTGCCACCGGGGCAACCGGGGATGTAAAACCGAAAGTTATCGAGAGTCTAGCTATTAACATTCAATTAATTTGGATGAGTTCATCATCAATTTTAATTTTAGCTATTTAGTTTCAACTTAAGTAAGCCAAATATTTAAAAGAGATTAATGCTTTATATAGTGTCTGAAAAAATCCCCGGGCGGGTGACAGAGCGGCGATGTGATCGACTGCAGATCGGTTTTAAGGGGGTTCGACTCCCTCCCCGCCCACCTTTTATTACTTTTCTTTAGAAAAAACAAATTATATATATCATCTTGAGATTGTGCTTTAATTAATTTTAGCGCACCGGTGAAAATTTGACATTGAATGTTTACAATACCTTAACTCGCGCAAAAGAGGAGTTCAGCCCTCAATCTGGTAACCGAGTCTATATGTTTGTGTGCGGTCCCACCACCTATGACCACAGCCACCTCGGTCATGCACGAACCTATGTTGCATTTGACATGATCGCCAGGTACCTGAGATACAAAGGGTACGACCTGTTTTATCTGATGAATATTACCGATATCGATGATAATATAATCAACCGTGCCAATGAGCTCGATGTACCCGCGGATGAACTTGCGGAAAAATTCTTTAAGTTATTCCTCAAGGATATGGATACACTTAATATCAAATCCGTAAATTTATATGCGAAAGCAACCCAACACGTTCCTGAGATCATTTCACAAGCTCAAACACTAATTGAAAAAGGATTCGCTTACAATGTGGGCGGTAATGTATATTTCGAGGTTAGAAAATTCGAAGATTTTGGCAAATTATCCGGACAAGACCTGGATTCGCTCCAAGCAGGTGCACGCGTCCAAGTTGATGAAGATAAACGTAACCCTGAAGATTTCATACTCTGGAAAAATGAGAAACCCAATGAACCCGTCTGGGTGAGTCCGTGGGGGAATGGCAGGCCGGGCTGGCACATTGAAGATACTGCAATTACCACAAAATATTTCGGTGACCAATATGACATTCATGGCGGCGCACGCGATCTGATTTTCCCGCATCATGAATCTGAGATCACGATCGCCGAATCTGCCACAGGTAAAAAACCGTTTGTTAAATATTGGTTCCATACGGGGTTCTTAAATGTCGAAGGCGATAAAATGTCGAAATCTCTTGGTA
>CBFDAW010000221.1:0-5681 GCA_965602865.1 uncultured Thermoplasmata archaeon | reverse complement strand
GGGAGTGCCCTTTTAATTTCAAAGGATTTTCTATACTTTATATACTATGAAAAAAATGATATTAATGTTCAAATTTCAGATAATCAATCCTGGAGCTCGATATTGGAGATAGATACGGCGGGAGCAAATGCAGATTATCGTTGTTTTGATGTTGCCTACGAATCAAAATCGGGGGGCGCATTATTATGCTATTTCAATAAAAGTAGTGGTGATCATTTCCCGAAATACAGGGTTTGGAATGGCATTGGATTGAGTGCCGAACAGGATGCATTGAATGATCCGCTAATGAATAGTGATATTTACTGGTTGGAATTAGCTTCCAATCCAATTTCTGATGAGATTATGATGGTAATATTAAATTCGGATAACGATATATGGGCTCAAATTTGGAATGGTACCAATTGGTGGGGATTACGAAGAATCGAAACCACTGTTTCCGATGAGCAATATCCATGTTTTGATGCTGTCTATGAATCCCAGAGCGGATATGGCTTTATTGCCTGGGGCGATAATGGTGATAATCTCAGGTATAGACGGTGGATGGGTAATTGGAATGAGGCTGAAGCCGGTTGGGGGACTGCCCAAGATACTGTACATTTTGTTAGATTAACGGCAGAGCCAAATTCTAATTACATTGCGGCAGCGTTTTTAGACAAAGATCCCGAAATAGTGGCAAGGGTTTGGGATGGCTCGGCATGGGGTACTCCAAGAATATTAACCTTAAATCCCGAAATAACTGAAAATAGATGTTTCGATATCGCCTGGGAGTCAAAAAGTGATAAGGAGGGATTAATTGTATATGGTGAAAGTAATGATATTCCACGTTATAGGAGTATTTCTGATACTACAATTAGTGGAACGGAATTAACCCTTCCAACCGATCCGAACCCGGGCGACGGTGACCCGAACTGGGTTGAATTAGAAAGTGACCCGAATACTGACGATGTAATGCTAATGTACGTGGTTGATGACGGCGGCGGGGCAATTGATGATTTGGCTGCCTATCATTGGAACGGTTCTATGTGGGAGAGCCCCCAGAATGTTGAAACTGATTGCTCACGAGATAATGGTCAACGATTCGATCTTGCATATACCGATACTTCTGGTTATTTAATCTCCATCCCATATGATAAAAACGCTGTATCCTCATGGGGAAGAATTTATTGGAACACTAGTGTTCCGGCTGGTACTATCATAAAGGTTAGGACTCGAACATCAATGGATAGTATAACCTGGGGTTCATGGTCGAAGTGGTATGAGAATGGTGATATAATTACCAGCCCGGGTAATAGATGGATACAATATTTTGTTTGGTTCGAGACCACAGATATAACTTTTAGACCTACACTTTACGACATCGTCATTCAATTAAACCGCCCGGATATTATAATCAATGGTACCCCCAGTGATAATTTTGGCTGGTCGGTTTCAAGTGCCGGTGACCTAAATAATGACGGGTATGACGATATTATAATCGGCGCACCACTTAATGATTCCATGGATGGTAATCACGCCGATGCTGGTGCGGTATATATTTTTTATGGCAATTCCACGGCAAACCTAACAAATAAAACTACTGCGGAAGCAGATAGAATGATGTATGGAGAAACTACCAACGATCACTTCGGTTGGTCAGTAGCATACGCGGGTAATTTAGACGGCATGGGCAAGGTTGAAGTCATCGTTGGTGCACCGGATTTTGATAACGGTTCAAAAATAGATGTCGGAAAGGTTTATATTTATACTACCACTGAGATCATTCCGGAATTTTATTCAATAATTATTCCAATTCTTTTTATTTCCATACTCATAGAAATTGTTAGAAAAAGGTATAGTGCCATACTAAAAACCAAAAACCTGAAGGGGGTAAAAGGGTGAAATCACAAAATCTCTCTTCATGTAAAAAATCAATTTTAGCGGTTTTATTTGCTGTATATATTACATTCATCTTGTTATCCCAAATCCCATTTTTAGCCGAGAATCTCATTGATATTAGTACCATGGAGGATAGTTATGAATATAATTTATCATTTCCAAATGATGGTAAACAGGGACATTATTATGTAGAACGCTATGATACCTTAAAGAGTGGGTATATACATGTAACATACACCACCGATAGTAACTCCCTTGAAGTTGATTGTACTAATATCAAGGTTTTGAAAATTTATTGTCGTGAGATGTATGAGAAAAAATCAGAAGAAGTTTTTAAATTAGATCCTAAACTTGATAGCAATTACTTTAAAACATATTTCATCGAGAGGGATCATTTTCATGTGCATGTATCTACGCAGAACATAATCACTGAGCTTTCATTTGTTGATACACCGGTACCGTATAATGTAACAGTAAACGGTCAGGAATGGTGGTTAACCGGGATCAATTATACATATAGTAATAATGGAATCGTTCTCACTAAAGTACCCTCGGGTCATAGTTATGTTGACATTTATTTCAAGTCAAATGATCAAAACTCACCAGTAGCTAAGTTTACCGTTAATAAACTAATTGCTGGTGTGCGGGACAATATAACTTTTGACGCTTCCGGCTCATTTGACCCCGATGGCAAGATCGTCAGCTATGTTTGGGATTTTGGTGAAGGTAATTATGGAGGTACACTGAAGATTTCACATTCTTACCAACAAGAGGGAATTTATACTGTGATATTAACGGTGATTGATAATAACGATTTAATAAATAGAGCTTCTCAAAAAATTACGGTTGTAAATAAAGCAATGAGTATAATGAAATCAGTCGATAAACCAAAAGCCACACCGGGCAGTATTTTAACATATAGAATAATGCCCGTTTTAAATTCCAGTTGGCTTGGCGGTGTTAAAGATGTCAAAATTACCGATGTATTGCCAGCTGAGGTGAAATACGTAAATGCCAATCCATTACCGGAACCTTCCGGGAATAATTTAACTTGGAATTTCGAAATCATATCCAATGATAATGAATTCACGGGTATAACTTTAATCACTATAATTAATGAGAATTTAATTAATAACACCATAATTTCTAATTATGCAGTTTTAGAATACAAAGGATTAAATAATCAACGATTCCCAATGGAAGTCAGTCCTAGTGCAATCACCGAAGTAAATACCAACAACATTTTTGCGCCTAAGATTTTGAACCCGGTACCTGATGTTCTATTGATCGAGGACGGTGTGGGTATCAATTTGTATTTGACCGAGTACGAATTCGATTTACAAGATAGGGGCACATCATTAAAGTGGTTCGTTACGGGGGAAAATGAATCTTTATACACTCTCTCGGGTGAATACAGTGATGACGATATCATCACAATCACACCAAAACCGGAAGCATATGGAAACAGTATCGTCACGCTGTGGTTGGTAGATAGTGAAGGATATACCGTGAATCAACCGTTGTGGATAAATATTACACCGGTTAACGATGCTCCGGTTTTTTTTAATGCACCTGATCTAATAATACATTATGACGATTCTTATACATTTAATTACGAGCCATACATAAGTGACATAGATACACCAAAAAATGGATTACAATTATTGGTCCAAGAAAATATCGAGGGTTCAATGAATCTGAATTGCACCTCGATTGGAGAACCGTTTATTACAACTACTGCGAATACACAAGTTGAAAACCTAAATGTAATTTATAACTACCCGGAAAGTTATTTGGGAAAAAGAGTATATGTTCTACTGGTAATTTTTGATGGTGTGGACACTGATGGTCAAACAATTCAAATAAATATCACAGATGATTACACACCAAAGTCTGTTAAGAAGCTGCCAAATTTATATTTGAACGAAGGTGAAAAAAGGTTCAATGTATTTGACCTGGATGATTATTTTACTGACCCTGATAAAGATAGTTTATTTTATACTTTCGGGGAGACATATGTAAATGTCCAGATCCATGAAAATCACACGGTCGATCTCTTTGCACCCTCAGATTGGAACGGTATCGATACCGTTACATTCAGAGCTAAGGATCCGATCGGCGCAATCGCCGAGGATACTATACTAATAACCGTATTACCGGTCAACGACCCACCAGTAATCTCGGGAGTTCCAAAGAGATTTATAGTCCATTATGATGCAGATTATCGTTTTGATTTAACGCCATACATTTATGATGAAGATAACGAAACAGAGGATCTATACCTAAATTTAAAAGATATACATA
Source organism: uncultured Thermoplasmata archaeon (assembly GCA_965602865.1). Lineage (GTDB taxonomy): Archaea > Thermoplasmatota > Penumbrarchaeia > JAEHCK01 > JAEHCK01 > CBFDAW01. Next base: position 1,502 of record CBFDAW010000221.1, on the reverse strand, counting down.
TTCGCCCCGACCCATTAAAACCATTACGAATTATTATGAACTATCCGCGATCCATGCTTAACCTTGAAGTCCCCGTAATTATAACAGTAACGGATGGTATGGACCAAGATTCACAAACCATTACGGTCAAAGTTACCGAGGATTGGCCGCCCGATCAAATTAAAGAGATACCCGATGTGTCATTCTATGAAGATGAAAGTTTAACTAATGCGTTTAATTTAAATGAGTATTTCACCGATAAAGATAGTGATACACTTTATTATACATATGGTCAGAAATTTGTGAATATAACGATAACCCCCAAAGGAGGTGTAGATTTTTTAGCTGCCAAGAATTGGTTTGGAATCGAGCTTATTACTTTTAGAGCCACCGATTCCACTGAGGCATTTGTAGAGAGTATAATCACAGTGATCGTAATACCAGTAAACGATCCACCGGCTATACTGCCGTTACCAATACAAAATTGTGTAACAAAAAGAATATGGAGATTTGATTTGACGGAATATCTCCGGGACGTAGATAATAATATCTCAAAATTATCAATAATGGTCGAATCAAAAGAATTGGAGATTGTGATCAATGGTAAAGAATTATTATGGTATTCCAATAAACCGATAGAAGAAGAAATAAAAGTTATAGTGAGTGATGGTCTCACTAATAGCTCAGGATTTATGTTGATAAATATTAAAGAGGAAGAACTCAAACCATCAGAAACCATCAGCTTTTTTATATCAATTTTATGGTTACTAATTCTATTAATAATTATAATAATTTCTATTACAGCTTTTACATTTTGGCGGAAATATAATGGTAATTATTCAATAGAGGAGATTTTTTGGATCTACAATAATGGTTTATTAATCAGTCATGTTAATAAAAGAAAATCAGACCATTTAGCCGATAGGTCGATCATAAGTTCGATGCTAACAGCGATTACTGATTTTGTCAAAGATGCCTTTGCAGAAGAAGAGGGAAGTAAGAAATCCTGGGAGATTAAAGAGATACAGATGTTCGAAAAAAATATTTTAGTGGAAAAGGGGAATTATAGTTTTATAGCTATAGTATTTTCCGGAAGATCCGGGAAAAAATTATATCTAAAAAACAAAAACGTTTTACGAACTATAGAAAACAAATATGATGCTAACCTTAAGACATGGAATGGTAATTTAAATGAGTTTGACCATGCTCAGGAAATTATAAAATCTTTATTGTTACCTAGTTTTCATAAAAAATCATAATTCAACTGACATCTATTTATTCCAAAGATTTAATTTGTTTGAAATTAACGAAGGGATACTTTGAAGTGTGTCACGAAGTGATACATTAATTGTCCCTTTTGGTACCATAAAAAATCCATATAAATTCAATTTTTGCAGCTCATCTGTAAACCCGGTGATGAATTTTCTAATTTTATGATCTGAAATATAACTTTGAAATGCAGCAACATTATCAAAAAATATAAAATGCTGTTCACCTTCATATAGCTCTGCAACCCTCTGAAG
>CBFDAW010000220.1:0-5693 GCA_965602865.1 uncultured Thermoplasmata archaeon | reverse complement strand
ATATCAGAAAACAAGGCAAGGAATTTGGCACCACCACCTCACGCCCTCGTAGATGTGGGTGGCTAGATATGGTAATAGTCCGCCATTCATGCAGGGTTAACGGTTTAAATGAACTGGCGGTTACGAGATTGGATGTTTTAGGCGGTTTGGAAAAGCTTAAAATTTGCCATTCTTATCAATATAATTCGGATAAGTACGACAACTTTCCAAGCAGCTTGAAGATATTGAAAGAGTGTGAACCAGTGTACGACGAATTACCAGGCTGGGAAGAAAAAACCAAAGAAGCTTGGCGCGAGATAACAATTAAAGGCTATGAAGCGTTACCAGAGAATCTAAAGAAATATCTCAATTACATAGAAGAGAATTGCAAAACGTCCGTGAAAATTATTTCCATTGGTCCTGGGAGAGAAGATACCATACTACGAAATTGATTAACAAATCAATATTCCTCACATATCCTTAAAAAGTTTTTAAAAATATCATAACCATAGTCTGTATGCTCCACTTCGGGGTGGAACTGGACACCGTAAATAGGCTTTTTTTCGGATCTGAATGCTTGAATTCTACAATTCGTGGAATGTGCTAGATTAACAAAGTACTCAGGTAGCGTCTTGATCTCATCGTTATGCGATTCCCACGCTTGGATATTATCGGGTAAACCTTTGAACAGGTCATCATGGTTCTCTATGAATAGCTCGGCTTTTCCAAACTCCGGTGTTTCTGCCGGTCCGGCGGTACCACCAAAATGGAGTGCTATGTATTGAAATCCCACACAAATGCCCAGTATGGGAAATTTCCCAATATTTAAATATTCCCCGGTTAATCCTAATTTAGGTATTTCCGAATCGATCCGAGGTGCACCACCAGATAGCACTAACCCGTCCGGATCCATCTTTAGTAGCTCGACAACTTCCAGGGTATTGGGTATGATCTCTGTGGTAATTCCCAAATCACGTAGCACTCGCCATTCTCTATGCGTCCATTGACCGCCGTTATCCACTATATACACTCTTAGTTCCTTAGTCATTAATTCTTCTCCATACTTGGTATCGATTTTATTATTATTCCCATTCTATGGTCCCCGGTGGTTTATTCGTGATATCAAAGACCACGCGGTTCACCTTATCCTTCATTGTATTCGTAATTCGAATGGAAATCTGATCCAGAACATCATGTGGGATTTTGAAATATGCGGCAGTCATCGCATCAATAGACTGCACTGCACGGATCGCAACTGTATAACCATATGCACGCACATCACCTTGCACACCAACGGTTTTAACGGGTAATAATACCGCAAAATATTGCCACGGTGTTTCCATTTTATTCGCTGCCACCGCTTTATCGATCTCTTCCTCGGCAATTGCACACGCCTCACGGATGACCGCGGTGGCTTCGGGTGTGGCTTCGCCTATGATACGAATAGCGAGCCCGGGACCGGGAAATGGCTGGCGCTCTGCACTCGGGATTTGTAAAAATCGTGCAACTTTTCGTACCTCGTCCTTGTAAATATCACGTAATGGCTCGATTAATGTCATATCCATGTGTTCAGGTAATGCTCCAACATTATGATGCGATTTAATAACATCTCGTAGCCCGCCACCCGATTCGATCCAGTCAGGAGCAATCGTACCCTGGACCAAGAATTTTGCGTCAACCTCACGGGCGACTCTTTCAAAGACACGGATAAATTTTTCACCGATGATCTTCCGTTTTTCTTCAGGGTCGATTACACCTTTTAGTGCTTCATAGAACTCTTGTGAAGCGTCGACAATGCGAATATCGATGTCTAGTTCATTGAACATTTTTTTAATCTCTTCAGATTCGTTCTTCCGCATGTAACCAGTATCGACATAGACTGTTACAAGTAGGTCTTTAATGGCACGATGGGCTAATACTGCGGCAACCGTGCTATCCACACCACCGGAGGCTGCGATTATTGCCTTATCGGTAGTTTTTTCTTTTAATTCTAAAATAGCCTTATCAACAAATATCTCGGGATCGAACATATTCCTCCCCATGTGGGTTGGCATTGTGATAATATTGGAGGTATCAATACATTCGTATTTAATATTTCAGTAAAAATAATAGTTCTCGTTTTTTATTATTTGATAAGTTTTTGGTTGTCTTTAATTATATTTTCTCGCGCGATAGTGCGATATTTATAAAGTTTGACAGATATCTCTGGGTCGATTAGTGTTAGAATTTGAGCAGCAAGTATTGCCGCATTGGTCCCATTGTCTAACCCGACCGTCGCAACGGGAATCCCTGATGGCATCTGGAGTATGCTTAATATAGAATCAAAATTAATCTTTCCACTAACTGGGACACCAATAACCGGTTTAAGGGTATTGGCGGCGATTGCTCCGGGTAATGCGGCGGATAAACCGGCGATTGCGATGAAGACCTCAGAATTGCTTTCGTCTATGATCTTTTTAACAAGCTCGGGGGTCCTATGCGCTGAGGCGATATGAAGTTCATAACCGATTTCGAGATCATCCAACACTTTTGTAACTTTTTCAGCAATGGATAAATCTGACTTACTGCCTAATATTATAGTAACTAATATTGACATATAATCATTCACTTAACGGTAAAATTATCTATTAATCTTTCGGAGGTGATGAATTACCGATAACATAATAATTTGTCAATCCTATTACCGGCAAGGTGATTAAATGCCAGGGGACATTGAGAAGCCTAAAATCGACTATGATGATATTGAAAGATTACATTCCGAAAGAATTCGATTAGATGCGTTATTTTCTCGGCGTGCAAAAGGCTTACAAGCCTCTGAGATTCGCGAGCTACTTAAATTGACTCAGCGACCGGATATAATCTCCTTTGCCGGTGGTTTACCAAACCCGACTACTTTCCCGTATTCCGAGCTTCAGGAGATTGCCTCTGAAGTAATCAAGAACCAAGGAAAGAATGCACTGCAATACGGAACAACAGAGGGTCATATACCACTTCGTCAACAATTAGCCGAATGGATGAACAAGAAATATGGCACCAACCTGGATGAGGGCAATATCTTGATCATAAGCGGTTCCCAAGAAGGTTTGTTAATAGTAGCACATTTGTTTCTTAATAGTAATGATACAATCATAGTTGGCAACCCTACATACTTAGGTGGTATTGGAGCTTTTAACGCGTTTCGCGCAAATATGGAGACCGTACCGGTAGATAATGATGGTATGTGTGTTGATAATTTAGAAGAGATATTAATTAGACTTGATCGAAAAAAGGTTCGAGTCAAATTTATCTATGTGATCCCCACATTTCAAAACCCCACGGGTGTAACATTATCAGAGCCGAGGCGCAAGCGATTGATGGATCTCGCGGAAGCCTATGAAACCATGGTGGTTTCTGATAATCCGTATAGTGAATTACGGTATAAGGGAAACCCCCTAAAACCGCTACTGACAATGGATGACGGAACCCATGTAATCTATCTTGGCACATTCTCCAAAATTCTAGTTCCCGGTCTTCGAATCGCCTGGATGGTTGGTTCGCACGAATTACTCAAGAAAAGTATAATCTGCAAACAATCGATCGATCTTTGTACAAACCCATTCAATCAATATATGGTTACAGAATATATGAATCGGGGGTTACTTGATCCGCATATTGAGAAAATATGCGAAATTTATAAAGAAAAGCTGGATATCATGCTCAAAGCCATGGATGAATTTTTCCCGAAAGAGGTAGAGTGGACACGGCCGGAAGGTGGACTTTTTACCTGGGCGACCTGCCCGGAACACATTAATACGAGAGAATTGTTCGAAACTGCGGTTATTGAAAAAGTTGCCTATGTAACCGGTTCTGCATTCTTTCCGAACGGCGGTGGAGAAAATACTATGAGGATCAATTTCAGCCACCCCTCCAATGAAAAGATTCATGAAGGCGTCCGCCGACTTGGCAAAGTATTGGAGGATGCATTGGCAAAACCGATAATAAAGGATGTTATAACAGGAGTTTAATCTCTTTTTATATATTACACATTATATGTGGAATTCTAATTTAGAAACATAATATATAAACCTAACCCATGCTATTTTTCGAGTTTTCAAAAAGCAGATTAGAAATTATTTCTAATCTAAACATTTTTATATTATACCCCCTTATGACTATTATTGAGGGATGAAATGGCTTTTACACTTCCTTGGGGTTATGTTATTATTATTGGCATTTTAGTGGCTATCGGGATGATATTATTGATTTCGAAAGCTTGTGCTCTTGGTATTGTATTTATTATTAATAGTGGATTATTTGTAGGTTATAAAAGAAGAAAGAGAAAATAAAATACCCATTTATGGGAACTATGTTCATACCACCCACCCTTTATATTCTTTGGGAATGATATAATATTAAATTTTTTATTCAAGCTTTGAATTACATAGGATAGCCAGGCCAGACCTTTAGCATCGTTTCAATATTTATAAAATTAAACTTCAATGAAGCACGACCTCTTCTATAATTAATTGAAAGAAACTCAGACAGTTCCGTAAAGCCGTCATCATCTGGTAGGAGTAACATATATCTATAAAAATTTTTTTCGATTCTTTCAAAAATAAGTAAAGGACGATCTTCATCATCCTCAGGATAATTATCAATTAGAGTTTTAGCACCTTCCAATTCAATTTTTGGATTTTTATTAATTTCACTATATACTAAAGGTCGTTCTTCAATTTCTGTAATGTGACTATATCGAAACTCTTGAAATTTAAGATGCATTGAAGATCCCAATCTAAGATGAAAATAATTTTCAATTATATCTTTCGTAAAATGTACTTGGGATACTCTACCCGAAGCTCTTGGGACCTCACGAATTAATATAATTGGAGATTCGATGGGCATTTCCACTTCAATATCAGGTATTGAAGGCTTTGTCATAATCCTATTTTTTATCTCAAATATACGTCTATTTCGTACTTCCGATAATAAATCGTCATCGATCTCAAATAGTAGATTTTTAAAAAGAAGTGTTCGATTCCACAATTTATTCCATCTTTTTATACTTATGGGACTTAAATCATTAAGTCTTACTGAAACTTCATAATTATTGGATAAACCCCCTGGTGTTATATTATTAGAACCAATAAGTACAGTACCAGTCATTTCGCTTGTAATAAACATATACACTTTGGGATGAAACAAATGCCCAGGTGGGCTTTTAAACGCCCAAATAGAATGTCTTTTTGAATAAGGAGAAATTGAGTTGCGTAAAATATCTAATGCTTCAGGAGTGGTTATTTGATCTATACCAATAATCCATTGCAATCTTGTGTTTTTTCTTTTGATGAATTTATTAAGAGCGCCTTCAGAACCCACTCCAATTTTGAGCAATCCATTTAAAGTCATAAATGCAATAAGACATTTACATTCAATAAAGTCACCTTCAAGCAATTCAATTAGATGCTGATTAAATTCAACATCCCCATTTATTTTTTGCCCAATTATTTCATAGTTCACAAAACTTATAAAAGTTCATCGAGTATTTTAACCTTTTTCCCATTTTTCCTATCGTTTCCAGGTTTAGCAAAAATTAAGACATACTCGTGAATGTTTTTAAAAAGGAGATTTGGTGGATATGGATAACTACCAAATATAGGTCGTTGTTTACCATAAGAACCCCATTTCCCACCAGTTCCATCTTTTGACCATATAATCTCATTTATCATTACAAAACC
>CBFDAW010000219.1:0-5706 GCA_965602865.1 uncultured Thermoplasmata archaeon | reverse complement strand
AAGTACATTAAGAAATGTCCGGGCTTAATTTTGATTATTCGGGCAGGCTCTAAATGAGATCTTATTATAGTCTGAGTCTAAAATACTTAATCCATTTTTGTGGTTGCTGGTAAAAGTATTATTCTTTATAATATTTCCATCTGAATCACGATCGAGTTCTAGGCCATTTAATTTGTTTGACATGCATAGGTTGTTTGTAATTATATTAGAAGAACAATAGTAATAGAAATAAATCCCAGAATAGTTATTGAAATTGCATAAATTATTCTGGATAGTATTTGAACAAGAGGTATATTTAAAAAAGATACCATGCTTATTGTTTGAATTACATGTGTTGTTTTTAATTGTGATTAATGTTGACTCCGCGATATAAATGCCGTAAAGGGTATTTTGATTACAGATATTATTTGAAATATCGATGTTTTTGGAGAAAACTATCTCAATCCCCACGCTTCCATAGCTCAAATTCTGTTTCATTATATTTATATTAGAACAATTAGCTAGAATAACCTGACCAGCATCAGGGGGAATTGTGCCTCCAGTTCTATTCTTCCAGTAATAGACTGGTTTACCATTTACTGTATTATTAGAACCTATTATGCTTGTGTGAAAATCCTGTTTATCATATCCATTGACAAAAAAACCACATGATAATAACTTATTGCTATAGAATACATTATTCAATGACCGAAATAGATGGATACCGCCTTCTTCATTAAATTTAATTGAATTATTCTTTATGATATTATTATCACATTCATAATATAAGAATATGCCATTTCTACCATTCGAGTTACAAAGATTTTTTGTGATGATATTTGAGTTAGAATTATACAAATAAATTCCATTTAGAGTATTCGAGTTACAATTATTATTATTAATAGTATTTGAATCCGAAAGCCAGAAGAATTCTATTCCGATGAAGTTCGAGTTGCAGGTGTTATTCTCGATTTTACTTGAACTTAATTGAGTGAGACTAATCCCGCAATCCAAATTATAACTACAATTATTATTTCTAACAATAATATTCTTTGAAAAACCTATCTGAATGCCATTACTTCCGTGGCTAACATTTTGGTTTTGTATAATTATATTCTGGCAATTGGCAAGAATAACTTGCCCGGCACCGGATGGAACTATGCCACCATTTTTATTCTTCCAGTAATAAATAGGTTTACCATTTATAGTATTGCTAGTTACAATGTTATGCGTGTTCCAATTATTCTTAAGAAGTCCCCAGATTGATAAACCACACGATAACATCGAATTATCAAATAAAGCAATTTGAGTGGAGGAGTCTAAATAGATGCCAAATAATTTGTTTGAGTCACATCTGTTATTCGTGAGGGTGTCTCCCTTGGACCCTGAAGTTTGGATACCAGAGCGCTGGTTTTTTGAACAATTGTTATTTACTATATAATTCCCAGTAGACGACGAGACGGAAATACCGACTTGGTTTCCAATACAAACATTATTTTCTAAATAATTATCTTTACATACTCCCGTCCAGTCCCCCACCGAGATGCCACTACCTTCATTTTTCGAACAGGTATTGTTTACAATAGAATTAGAAACTGAATTCCAAATGAAGATTCCATTATCTTGATTATAGTTACAGATATTTTTTCTAATTGAGATGTTATTAGAGAATACAATGGTAATACCATTAATAGAATCACTGCAATTTTGGTTTTCAATTGTTACTCTTGAACAGTTAAGAAGAATAATTTGGCCCGCTCCCTTTGGAACCGTACCACCGGTTACATTCTTCCAGAAATAAATCGATTTACCATTAACTGTATTTGAATTATCAATAATATATTTATTATAATTATGAGCATCCATGTCCCAAAGCCCAATCCCGCATGAGACCATTTTATTATTTTTAATTATTGCTGATTGTGAGCTTCCAAGAAAAATTCCGCGATGGTTATTTATCATGGTATTGCTTACAATAGTAGTCGATCCCGAGCGAATATCTATACCATACCAGCCGTTCCTGAATGTATTGTTACTAATAACATTTGATTTACCAGCACAGATTATCCCGTTTTCTTTCAAATTGAAAATGTTATGGTCGACAATATTATTGTCAGAATTATAAAATCTCATGGCAAACTCGTCACAATTAATTGTATTATTAAAAATTAGATTATTATGGGACTCTTGAATGCCCACACAATCCCAATTTCCTGAGTAACATATGTTGTTCGATAGCACGTTTTCCCTAGAATATGATAGACCAAGTCCACCACAGGTGTTATTGGTGATTAAGTTAAACTTCCCGCCGCAGCCAATGCCTCCACCTGAACATGTATTATTGAAAACTTTATTTGAATACCCATTACAGGAAATACCACCACCATTTGAGCATGTGTTGTTGAAAATGGTATTGTTATCACCTATACAACGAATCCCAGAATATTCATTCGAATAACATAGATTGCTTTCAATTGTATTATTTGATCCATACCAATTGAATTTAATTCCGTGTGAGTTATAGGCAATGATATTTTTGTAAATATGCACATGGTCACCGTTCAGTGAAATCCCGCCGAAGAAAACATTATCGGTCCAGGATTCGCCCTCATTCTCGATTTGGCCTATGCAATTAGTAACCGTAAACCCCGTGACATTCACATAATCTGCTCTAATGGAAATACCATCGCTTTTTTCACAACCATCGATAAAGGTGCTACTTGAATGATTGCCAGTAAGTGAGATTGATCTACCAATAACCACATTCTCGTAATACGTCCCCGCCCAAACATGGACAGTGTCCCCCGTGCATGCCGCATTTATGGCATCTTGTATCTTCTTATAATTTCCCCAACCACTGCAATCCACGATGATCGTGGCAGCTTCCACACCACCAGTATCCTGCACACCCTCGAATACGACCAGACCGATAAAACCCAGGGTGATTAACGCAAATATGAGAAATACGGACATCAATTTCTTTCCGTTATTATTTTGAGTCGGATTGGTACTTTTATGGTTCTTGTTAGAGCTTTCCGAAGTTGCAGGTAATACCGGGTTCGCCATTGATACTGGTAACTGAAGCGGGCTAGCTATTGGTATGGTAGAGGTCGCTTGAGCCTTTTGTATTTGAGGATTGCCGGGTGCTGGTTTAGGAATAGAAGGTGGTTTTGCGGGAATTATCGATTGTGGTTGAGTGATAGAAGATGAAGCATTGAGATTTCCTGATGTTACTGTTGCCTCTTGGGCTTGTGTTTCAGGCTTTTTATCCTTTTTTAGCTTTTCAAAGAACTTCTTTTTACGAATTATCAGAAATACTACTATAATTATGATAATTAAGATTATCAATGCTAATGCTATGAAAATACCAATATTTTGGTCACTTTTAGGTGGAGATGGTTTATCCGGCTCAACCGTCACATTTTCTGAAGGTGTGGTATTTCGGGGTGGCTCAATATCTTCTAAAATTGAAATATTCTTTGTGGCAATTGCACACTCACCAGCCAGATCTGTTACATTTACCATGATCAAATGGTCACCCGGCGGTAGTAAAATATCGTTTAATGAATCACCAACGCCAAATTCACCTGAGATATTCGATGACCATTTGAATGTCAGCACATCTCCATAGGGTATGTCCGGATCAAAACATGTGGCGGTGAGATATAATAATATTCCGTTAGAAAACTCCTGGTACTGGTAATTTCTCAGCGACTGAATAATAGCAGGTCCCGGCGGGTCATTAACCGGGATAACCGTGATTGTCACATTATCGCAAACATTATCCAAGCCATCATATGCGAAGAATGTCACTGTCTCTTGACCGCTCCAATCTTTTCTCGGTATTAAAACAACTGTGCCATTGTCTTGATAAATCTTAATGGTAATATGCTTTTGCCCCTTGCACCAGAAGTAGAGGGTATCGTTATTGATATCCTTGAACCATGAATAAAGATTGATTGAGGTATTATCAATTGTATCCTCGAGCATTTCGATATCCGCGATAGAATTATTAACTTCTGGACCATGCGGCCCAAGCAGCGTCGTACCCATGGCTATATTCGATAAGCCCGATTCATTTGGCACCTCATCAAACGCGGTTACTACATAATAATAAGTAGTACGCTCAGTGATATTATTCTTATCAATATAGTCTTCAATCCCTTTCAAAGTCGTCACAAGAGGTTCACCCCAGTCATCCGGATTCGAAGTATTGCTTCTGTAAATATAGTAACCCCTTAGATCAGCCTCTGTGTTCGGTTCCCAGGTTAAGGCTATGGAATCATTAGTTGTTGAAAAAACAGTTAATCCCGTGGGTGGTGCTGGTGCAACGGAGTCCCAGGGGACACCAGAGACTATTTCTGATAATTCTGATAGCTGGTTACGCTGGTCACGGGCACGGATTCGGTAATAGTAGGTTTTTCCATCTATTAAGTCAGTATGATTGTAAGTAGAACACCAACCACTCATAGTAACAATTATACTCCAATTGCCAGTGTAATTAGAATAGATATCATATGCATTAGTATCTTCAACATTCCGCTCCCAAGATAGATTTAACACATTCCCATATGGATAAGTCGACACCGTGAGATTCCGCGGTATATTCGGGGGCCAATCTACGGTTATATCTACAATATTGGACCAAGGACTTTCACCGACTTTACTATATGCTTTGACATGGTAGAAGTATGTGCCATTCGCCCGATCCTTTATTTCAAATGATAAATTCGAGCCATTGAACACAATAGTTGGAGAATTAAATGTAGAATTAGTATCTTCTTCAAGTACATACCCAATGGAGCTGTAGGTTTCACACCATATGAGATCATAGTTACCATCAGAATCAACCTCTCCAGGGTCGACCAGCAATGGTGCAATAGGTGGAATTCTCCATTCCGGGGGGTCCATTAATGGAAAATAATCCCGTTGTAAATGTGGTATGAATGTATCACCCACACCGTCATCTGCTACTCTACCCCACGCACCATTATCTTGGCCTTTATAATCAGACCAGTAATTACCTTCCCCCTCACCGTTATCCCAATAATTATAGAATGGATTAACCATCTGGTTTTTATTTGAGATAAAATTATTATAATAAAATCGATTCCCAGAGGGCTCGTTATATTCATCCCCGCTTAATACGGCACCAAAAAAATTGTTAAAGATAGTATTATTATAAAATGAATTAGAATAACAGACCTCTATAAAAATACCATAATAATTATTTGCGAAAAAATTATTGTAAAAAATATTATGATTAGAATACCTGAGGTCATCGTCCCTATTGAGATATACATATTGATTGCCCATTCTCATTGATTCCCCATAACCATATAATTCAATCCCTAAATAATTATTTGATAGACTGTTACTAATTATAATATTAGAAGCCGAAGCATCAAAAAAAATCCCACGGTTTTTATTATAATTAAATGAACTGTTTTTAATTATATTTGATTTGCATTGAGTAAGTGTAAGACCATTAACCTCATTCGAGTTGCAGCTAGTGTTTGATATTTTATTGGAGTCAGAAAATAGTAAAGATATTCCATGGCAATTATTATAATTGGACGAAATATTTTCAATTGTACAATCATCTGAATTTACCAATTGAATTCCATTTGTTCCATAATCTAAATTCTGGTTTTCCACCGTGATTTTTGAACAATTATAGTTGAGAACCTAATATAATATACTTTTAATCTTCTCATCTAGGAAATA
>CBFDAW010000218.1:0-5707 GCA_965602865.1 uncultured Thermoplasmata archaeon | reverse complement strand
TAAGAAAGGGAATATTAATATTTTACCCTAGGAATTTCGCAAAATCAAAAATTCTTTTAATGATTATGATGCAATATCCACAACTTTAATCTTAAAATTCAGAGTTTTCCCGGCTAGAGGATGGTTAAGATCGATCGTTACCATTTCCTCGTCTAATTCTGATACTAAGGCGGTAATTTGTACTTCGTTTGGTAGTGTCAGTATTAACATCATTCCGGGTTTAAGCTCCTCATTTTGCGGCAATTGTTCTTTTGGAATCTTTTTCTTAAGTTCTGAATTATATTCACCATATGCCTCCTCGGGCTCAAGTTTAATCTCTTTTTCATCGCCTTTTTTCAATCCTAAAACAGCGTTATCAAAACCAGGTATTAGTTGTCCTGAGCCAACCTCAAACTCCAGAGGTTCACCATGTTTTTCTGTGCTATCAAACACTGTCCCGTCATCTAACGTCCCCTCATATTCTACCTTTATTTTATCTCCTTTTTTTATAGGCATTAAATCTACTCCTAAATACGTAAAAAAGTGAAGAATCCATTTTAAGAATTGAATCCGTGGGGGTTGAATTTAATAAATACATTTTAACTCAAAAAACAGAGTGCTCATTTTACGCTTTTTTAATCAATGGTTTATTTATATTTAAGTATTCCGTAACAAATATATTATTATATAATTAATTCCAGATATCTCCTCAAATACTGTTTTGCAGAGTCATATTGTTGGTTATTCATGTGATTATTCTTTTTCTTCTTTCTTAGGTCGATAACGACACCGTATACAGAATATCTCACCGGATGTTGAAAAGGTCATGATATTGCTACATCTAGGACAATTCATTTTTTGCAGAGGCATATACGGTTTCTCAATAGTCTGGGGTGGTTCTTCGGGTTGTTGTTCCTCTTCTTCGAACTCTGCCCCGCACTTAGGACAAACTGTTGCAGCCGCACTTAATGCCATACCACAATCCGGACATTCGAACTCCTCCTCTTCTTCTCCTTTTGGTTCTGATCTTGGCTTTCCTTTGGGTGGCTGTTTAATTCGTAGTTGGGTCTTCGGCTTTGATTGTTTTCCCAATGTTCGAGTCTTATTATTTTGAGGTTCTCTTAATTGATTTTTCGGCGGCATTTTACGCACCAGAGGTAAAGTTGCACTGGCTTTTTCTTTCTTGGTTTTCGGTAGGAAAAATGCAAAAATAATTATGAAAATAATAATTATTATCATTATTATAAAAATTAATAATAAATTCAATTCAGCGCCTGACGAATCGTCTTTCTTTTCTTTCGGATAACTTACAGGGTTATTCGGGTCGGTTTTTGCATCAAATTCGGCTGAATTGGTCGCCTTATCAGAATCCATATCTTCCTCTGGACCTTGATTTAATGTTTCAAAACAGCCAATAGTTAAACCATTACCATTAGTTATACCTATACTATTTTTAATTGCGGATTTATTTGAAATTTTTAAATTACTATCTACTTTGTCATACCGCTCATGATGGTTCTTTTCGACAAATCTAGCAATCACCTGGTTTGGTTCTTCACCAGAACTATCAAAAATAGCCTTGCCCGTAGTATGATAGTTAAGACTATTTCGGATCAAAAGATTATCACTCCTTTCTTCACTACTTATTATATAACAAGTATATAATATAAATCTATCTTTGTATTTTTTCTCTTATGTATGAAAATTGACGAATTCATTTGGTGAACCGAAAAGTTAATAATAATGTATAAGGTATTTGAGGTATATAACATAAAAATGGTGGCAGTTATGAATTGGAAAATGACAATTCCTGGGATTATTGTTTTATTATTTGTAATAGCAATTTTTTCCGTCCCGGTTTCAATAAATAATAATATATCCATGACAGATTTGGAACCGGAGACAACAGCTTGTCAAAATTGGGAAGTCTCCGAATATTGGCAATACTCGATTGAAACCGAGCATTTTGTAGATACTGAAGCGATTATGGTTTGCTACGATATTGTTGACGAAAATTACATGGTGGGTGTTGATGATCGGCAACAGGCATTAATTCATTCATTGTTCAATGTAAACCCAATGCTGGGTCGAGTTACTATTGAAAATTTAGCGATCTATGAAAATGGCGAACCGAAAACGATGTTTCAATTTCCTCTGACTAATAATAAGAATTGGCAAGTCAACATGTTCAAACATGACCTAAATGTAAATGCACTATACAATCCGGATATTTCCACCAGCCAAGGTGCTTTACCGGGTTATGAAATTACTGCAAAAGATGATAGCGGATTTACGGTAATATATAACTATATTCCAGAAATTAAATGGTTTACGAAATTTACGATGGTAAACGAAAAAGGTACAATCTTATATGATTTGGACCTTATCGGCCACGGCACGGGATTCCATGGAACCGTATTTTTCATGCGCGGTCGTGACCTATATGATCGAACCTGTGACTCAAGTGGCATAGATGACCCGACCGTAATCCGAGACCATGTGAAAGTCTCCGGGCATCCGAAATATGGCGAATTTGATTTTTTAGCCATTAATGTGGCAATAGATGTCGAGGGTAAAGGCTGGACCAGGGTGACTGTATTTAATCCAGAAAAAGAAACTATGTATAATAGAGATTTTCTCGATAATAAACATGATTTCATTTTCACGGAAATACCCAATATGAATGGTGATTGGGAGATCGATTATTCTCTATATACAACATCAAGTGCCCAAGTTATAATTGCAGGCGTTTTGGAATATTCTGCTACCATTTAGATCATAAATTTAATCCTAATCATTTGATCACACAGATAGCTTAGTGTTTTTAGTGCAAGCTGAATGATTAATGACTAATCGATAGTCTACAGACTATCTAGAATTTAGTAACCCCGAACCTAAACCAATGACGTATAAGCAGAGCCTGAAAAGTGTTTTTTAATTAGAGCCTAATGAAGTGGGTCCCGAACCCGTGCCCTGGACTGCTCGTCAAGAGCTATTTTGTGCATTCAGAGCAAATGAATCGTTCAAGTAGGGTTGGGTTACATCTGATTCAAAAATATTTTAGATTGGATCAAAAATAAATGATTTTATATTTCTATTCTCAAACTCCCGCCATCCCGTATTTCCCTGAGATTAGAATTCTATGAGGGAATTAAAAGAATAAACAAAAAATTTAAATCATACGAGTGAAATAGTAGACGTGAAGTCCGAAGCCCTCACCGATGAAATCGACAAAGATGCGAAAGGAGTGCATGAATGATTTCTTTGGCTCGTTAAATATTTAAAGAAGATGAGGATATTGGTAAAAAAGAGCCTAGGGTGTTGTTGAAGCTATTTTTGGGAAAGTACTTAATTTCTCATATCACAGGATTTGATACTATGCCTGAAATTAAAACATATAAGAACAAGATTGTTCTGCTGGGAGATGGGGCCGTTGGCAAGACAAGTTTGATAATTAGATTTGTTACTAATAAATATGACGATAAGTATCTCTGCACCGTCGGAACGAAAGTGACTGAAAAGGAGTTATTAGTGATAGATAAAGGGGGAATTCAGACGAGCCTTAAACTTTTAATATGGGATTTCATGGGGCAAAAAGGCTTTAGAAAAATCGAGAAATCCGGGCTCACGGGGACAAGTGGTGCACTTATAGTCTATGATGTATCTCGAATAGAGACCTTGGCAAGTATTGAGGAATACTGGCTACCGCGCCTCTATGAAGCTGCGCCAGGGGTGCCCATTATATTTCTTGCTAACAAAATTGATCTACTGTTAAGCATTGACAAGGATTCACCGGAAGCTAACACCGTTGTTGATTTTCAAAACCTAGCCAATCGGTATAAGGCACCTGGATTTTTTACCAGTGCCCTAACCGGGGAAAATGTTGAAAATGTATTTCGAGGGATAGGCAAATTAATTGTAAAAAATATCACTCGACAATCGACGCTTCAGTTACCGGATAAATATATATATCATACGAGTGGATTTTACGAATCAGCGATAATCAAAGCTACTGATGAGATTATAATGGATTTTCAAAAGAACTATGGGAGTAGTTTAGAAGAAACCATGCCTATAATCAGAAGGCAGTTTAAAAAAGCAGGGGTGGATATTAACGAACCCACCATTGAAGGCTTACGCAAAGCAGTTGAATTCCTAGGAAAGGTGGAAAGTAATTTTTGGTCTTATGAAGTGGTCACCGGTAGGATGAAGAAACGGTTATCGATAATCAACCAAATTAACAAAATAAATGCTCCCAAACACCGCCTCTAAAAAACTATCTCGAATTCACACCATCTTGCCCTTTGTTAAAAAATTTCTTTCGATATTATTAAATATCACGAAAAAATAGCATTAAACTAATTATGATAGAAAAAGACAATTCAAAATTCTTGAAAGGTGCCACGAAGATCACGGTAATTTCGTTGATGATACTGGGTATTATACAAATTATACTTGGAGAGACCATTTCGAAATCGGTGGCTCTTACCGCAAACGGGATAGACTGTATTGGTGACGGTTTCGTTTCCGCAATAGTATGGATTGGTCTGGTTTATTTTCAAAAACCGGCAGACCATAAATTTCATTATGGTTATTACAAAATCGAAAACTTAGCCGCCATCGCCGCAGCAATTGTCATGTTCGCATTGGCGGGGTATATTATATACCGCTCGTATTTGGGGATCATACATCCGCACGAGATTTCATTACCTATTTTGGGCGCAATTATTGCTCTGATAGCAACATTGATTGCCTGGGGATTGGGCATTATAAAATATATTAGGGGAAAACAAAGTAATTTGGTCTCATTAAAGCTCGACGCGTTTAACACAATTAAAGACGGAACAGCATCGTTTCTGACGGTTCTTGCATTAATATTTACTGCATATGGTTTCGAAATTGCGGATGCAATTGTTGGATTCATAATCGCGTTCATAATAATCAGCATCGGTTTTGCTTCAATAAAAGAATCCAGTTATGTATTGGTCGATGCCTGTGATCGATCATGCGTCGATGTCGGACCCTTAATAAAGGATATCGCCGAGAAAATAGATGGAGTTAAATCCGCTCATATCGTTCGCCTTCGTCGTACCGGCCCGGTGATGCAGGGCGAGCTCGAGATTGATGTAACCGGCAATATGACCGTAAAGGAGTTGTACAAACTGAGAAAAATAATAGAAAAAAAGGTGAAATCAGAAGTGCTGGATTTAGAAAGATTATCGATTATAGCGCACCCGGAAAAAGATAAATAATGAAGGTTTTCTCATCTCGAACTCATATCAATCCGCTAAGGACGTATTAGCGCTTTATATTTTTCAAAGCCGGGTAAAGCAAACTTTACCCCACACCCCCACTGCTTTTTTTATTTCAAAGTATAATTTCTATGTCTTCATTCCACCTCACACACTGAATATTGTATACAAAATCCGAGTGATGACCGCCACCTGGATTACACTTCACAAATTCAACACAAAACACTAATCGTTTTTCAATTTACTTCTCAGCTTCAGGAAGGTTTGTTCATCGATCTCATTATTTAAAAATTTTATAGTCAACATTTTCAACATCTCGTATTGTAACAGTTCATCTGGGATATATTCATAACATACATTTCGTACATGGTTGTTTTTTTTAACCATACCTAAAACAATTAGCTGAGATATATTATATGTCAAGAGCCTGTCTGAGAAATAAGTATACAAATAATTCTCTGTAGATTTATTATATC
>CBFDAW010000217.1:0-5729 GCA_965602865.1 uncultured Thermoplasmata archaeon | reverse complement strand
AAACAAATAACTTTAAAATAATTGTAGTGTATACATTTCTATCTGTTTAAGTCTTACAATATAAATGAATATAAGAATGTTAAAACAGATGATATTGAACCAATTGCCATTATAATTGATAAAACTATTAACCAATAATTAGTCTTTTTAGCCCTATCTGAAAGAATGACTTGATGTGTGGCAAGTCTTTTGATTAAATGCTTTATAATGTCAGAGTTCATTTTTTCATATGCACACTTATCCATAGGTATAGGTGTGTTTGCTTCTCTAATCATATCTTTGACCAATTCAATTGTCTCTTTTTCAAATTCATTTTTAGCTTCTTTAATAATATCTTTTTCTTTCATTTCAAACACCACATAAAGGTCAAATATTTATATTGAACTCTGGGATATAAATAGGTTATGTATAAATAGTTACACTTTGGCAGGGGTTACTCACGTTTCCCTAAAAAGTTATCCATTTGAACTTAACCATTAGCAACCTCCAGATTAGTTACCCATAAATATTTCTATTCTATAAGCCCCGCAGTGCAACACCCCTTATCTTTCAACCAGAAGTCCCGAGGACGCAACAGAACCTCCTTTACAAAAATATAAATACTATAAATATATTGAGGGTGCTACATTGCACTCATGTTATATATTTAGTGTTAACTATGTAAGAGTTTAAGAAAAAAGATTTGATATCTCAAAATTTAGGATAATGAGCCAAAACTAATATTGACGAGCCTCTGGGTTTATAATAGTTGGGCCTTAAATCTATTGCCGCAATCCCATTGCTATTATTTCTTGAAAACGACTTATGGTACAATTATAGGATTTATAATACACATAATTATCAATATTAAACATAAAGGGCCCGTAGCTCAGCTAGGTAGGATATTTCTGACGGTTTTCCGTTTAAATATCCCTAGAAAGAGCATCTGGCTTTTAATCCGCTGGTGTTTATGTATATAACGCTAAGAAGATCGGGACGGATGAAGATACCAGGTGGTCGAGGGTTCGAATCCCCCCGGGCCCGTTATATTAACCTTGATCGATAATAAAAAATTATGTATGAATGGTTGTAAATAAGGAAAATTAATATGAAATAAAACAAAATCATTTAATTTTTTTAAATTTGATAAATAAAAAGATGGGAAAAAAAAAACGGAGATGGGATGGCACTATGGTCGAATTTGATGTTATGAGTCATCAGCTTGTTCCGAAGCATGTGATATTGTCGGAAAAAGAAAGGGAAGAAGTATTGAAGAATTTTAATATTACAAAAGATCAACTCCCCAAAATCCAGATCACCGATCCATGTATTAAGAATATTGGTGGTAAGGTTGGGGATATCGTCAAGATTATCCGTGATAGCTCTACCGCCGGTGTATCTGAATTTTATAGACTTGTAGTTGATATCTTATAGTCGGGTGTTTTTATGCGTGAAATTGTTGAATTATTCTTTAAAGAGAGAAGTGTTGTTAATCATCACCTAGCATCATTCAATGATTTTTTACCTACTCATGATAATCCTAACAGCCGGATGCAGAGGATAATTAATAGTATACGCATTGGCGATGTGGATGATGAGCGCGGAATAATCAGGCTAGACGTTGATAAACTAGGTGAAGAGAATATCGAT
Organism: uncultured Thermoplasmata archaeon; assembly: GCA_965602865.1. Taxonomy (GTDB): domain Archaea; phylum Thermoplasmatota; class Penumbrarchaeia; order JAEHCK01; family JAEHCK01; genus CBFDAW01. Next base: position 4,100 of record CBFDAW010000217.1, on the reverse strand, counting down.
ATTCGTCTTGGAAGAATTACGGTAGGAAACCCGATAGTTAAAGAGGCAAATGGTGCCACCCACGAACTTACACCAATGGAAGCACGGCTTAGAAATCTAACTTATAAAGCCCCGATCTATCTCGAGTTTACTATCGTAGAGAACGGAATAGACCGAGAAGTTGAGAAAGTGCTCATTGGTGAACTTCCAATTATGGTCAAATCCAAGAAATGTACAATTCATTGTGAAAATATACGTAGTGAACGTGAACTTACCGATGAAGAATATCAAGAGAAATTAATAGAATTCCGTGAGGACCCGTTGGACCCAGGCGGGTATTTTATCATCAATGGTACGGAACGCGTTTTGATCTCACTTGAGGACTTAGCACCTAATCGAGTCATGGTTGAATATAACGAACGTTATGGAAGATCACTAGAAGTGGCAAAAGTATTTTCCCAGCGTGAAGGATATCGGGCTCTGACTTTTATTGAAAAACGTAAAGATGGAATCCTAGTTGCCTCTATCCCAACCGCATCTGGACAAATACCATTAGTAATCCTAATGAAGGCACTCGGAATGGAAGATGATGAAGAGATTGCGAATGCCATAGTTAGTGACCCGAAAATGCTGAACATAATGCTAGCTAATATCGAAGAAGCTGTGAACGAGTATGGTGTAAAGAACACCGAAGATGCTATCAATTATCTCGAAAAGAAATTCGCTACTGGTCAAGCAAAGGAATACCGTGAGAAGAAAGTGGAATCGATCATAGATAGGTCATTACTACCGCATCTGGGTGATAATAAACAAGATAGGATTAAAAAAGCGATTTATCTTGGTCGAATCGCTCGAAACGTACTTGAATTAGCCTTGGGTATGCGTGAGGAAGATGATAAAGACCATTATGCAAACAAGCGTTTGAAGCTATCCGGTGATTTGATGGAAAATCTATTTCGGGTGGCTTTTACTAATCTTTCCAAAGACTTAAAGTATCAACTGGAACGAAGTATTGCACGGAAACGTAATCTCAGGATTAGCTCGGCGATCAGACCGGATGTTTTAACTCAACGAATGTTACATGCCCTAGCCACCGGAAACTGGGTGGGTGGTCGTGCAGGTGTCTCACAGTTATTAGATCGAACCTGTAACATGAGTACTTTAAGCCATTTACGGCGAGTCACATCACCACTAACTCGCAGCCAACCACACTTTGAGGCTCGTGATTTGCATTCTACCCAATGGGGTCGGCTATGCCCTAATGAAACTCCAGAGGGGCAAAACTGCGGATTAGTAAAGAATTGTGCACTGGTAATCGACATTTCAGAAGGGTATGACGATAGAAAAATCATAGATCTATTACTGGATTATGGTATCAAACCCATTTCTAATGAGCGCGTCCCAGGCGCTAGGGTATATGTCAACGGTAATTTGATTGGTGTAACCGAATCCCCGAAAGAGTTAGTTGATGAACTTCGAAACCGCCGACGAAACGGGTCGTTGTGTATTCCACCCGAGAAATCAACCGAAGTTAATGTCCGGTATAATGAATATATAAATTGTGTTATGATAAATTGTGATGAGGGACGATTGCGTAGACCTTTATTCATAGTTAAAAACGGGAAGCTGCTATTATCTAAAAAACATTTAGATGCTATTCAAAATAATAGATTAACCTTTCAAGACTTGATCATGGAGGGCGTGATCGAGTTCATAGATGCAGAAGAAGAAGAAAACACATTTATTGCAATTTCACCGGATAACCTTACACCAGAACATACACATTGTGAAATTGATCCCATGGTAATTTTAGGTGTTTGCGCTGGACTGGTACCGTACTCGCCGCATAATGCTTCACCACGTAACACTATGGGTGCGGGAATGGCAAAACAATCTCTGGGCCTTAGCTCGTCAAACTATAGAATCCGACCAGATACTAGGCAACATTTACTGCATTATCCACAAATCCCATTGGTTAAAACAAAACCTATGGATTTTGTAAATTTCACGAAACGCCCTGGGGGACAAAATTTTGTGGTTGCTGTATTATCATTCCAAGGGTATAATATGGAGGATGCATTGATCATCAATAAGGCTTCAGTGGAACGCGGTCTCGGCAGATCTACATTTTTACGTACTTATCAAGCCGAGGAACGCAGATATCCGGGTGGACAGGAGGACCATTTCGAAATACCAAGCCCAGACGTTAGAGGTGCTCGTGTCGATGTTTCATATAATAACCTAAATGAAGACGGGCTGATTGCCCCAGAGGTTGATGTAGCAGGTCGTGATGTGCTGATTGGTAAGACCTCACCTCCTCGGTTTTTAGAGGAACAAACTGATTTTCTAACACCACAAAAACGACGTGAAACATCAATTACAGTGCGACATGGTGAACATGGATTTGTCGATAGTGTAATGGTGACAGAATCTGAAAATGGCTCGCGACTAGTAAAAGTTCGTGTGCGTGACCAGCGAATACCTGAATTGGGTGATAAATTTGCATCACGGCACGGCCAAAAAGGTGTGATAGGCAACACAGTACATGCTGAAAATGTACCCTTTAATGAGGACGGGATTTCACCGGACCTGATAATCAATCCGCATGCCATACCTTCGCGTATGACCGTGGGCCACGTTCTTGAAATGATTGGTGGTAAAATCGGATCAAAGGATGGTAGATTTGTTGACGGTACTCCATTTTCTGGTGAACCCGAGAAAGAATTAAGAAAAGAACTTATTAAGTGTGGATTCAAACATAATTGCAAGGAAGTATTATACGACCCAATTACAGGTAAACGTTTGGAAGCAGAGATCTTCCAGGGAGTTATCTACTATCAAAAATTGCATCACATGGTTTCGGGTAAACTTCATGTGCGCTCCCGTGGCCCGGTCCAGATCTTGACTCGGCAACCTACGGAAGGTCGGGCACGCCAAGGTGGGTTACGATTTGGTGAAATGGAACGGGATTGTTTAATCGCACATGGTGCATCCATGGTCATTAAAGATAGGTTATTGGATGAATCGGATGGCACTACCCAGTTCGTCTGCGGTAACCCAAAATGCGGACATGTGGCAATGCTAGATCGTCGTGGTTTTTTAAGGTGCCCATTATGTGGTGATAACGCGAATATCTATCCCGTCCAAACCAGTTATGCTTTTAAACTTCTATTAGATGAATTGAAGTCAATGGGTGTAGCTTTACGCTTACAATTGGAGGATTTAAAATGATCACGGCAATTCCCAAACGGATCAAACGTATTAAATTCACTTTTATGTCTCCCCATGAGATCAGGAAGGTATCGAGTACCAAGATCATTACTGCGGATACATATGATGATGATGGTTTTCCTATTGATATGGGCTTGATGGATCTTCACCTCGGTGTTATTGAACCGGGTTTACGGTGTAAGACGTGTGGTCGTAAGGTCGATGAATGTCCAGGGCATTTTGGTCATATCGATCTTGCTATGCCTGTAATTCATGTTGGATATACTAAAATGATTAAAAATTTGTTAAAAAGTACTTGTAGGGTTTGTGGAAGGATTCTATTATCGGATAAGACGATTAAAGAATATTCAATAAAATTATCTGAGCTCAAAGAAATCGATACGGAACCATTCGATACTTTAAGCATGTGTGGTGAAATTATTAAGTTGGGATCATCAAGCAAGGTCTGTCCACATTGCAATGAACCACAGCTTAATATCACTCTCGATAAACCCACGAGTTTTCGAGAAGAAGGACATAAACTTACTCCCAAGGAAGTCCGCTCCAGACTAGAACGGATTCCAAAAAATGACCTCGTACTTTTAGGAATTAACCCCGATATTGCGCGACCTGAATGGACCATTTTAACTGCATTACCTGTGCCACCGGTTACGGTTCGACCATCTATTACATTAGAGTCAGGTGATAGGTCGGAAGATGACCTGACGCACAAATTGGTGGATGTACTGCGAATTAATCAGCGTCTTCAAGAGAACCGTGATGCTGGTGCACCCCAGCTCATTGTAGAAGACCTTTGGGAATTGCTGCAGTATCATGTAACTACATATTTTGATAACCAAACCTCAGGCATCCCACCGGCACGTCATCGTTCAGGGAGACCATTAAAAACA
>CBFDAW010000216.1:0-5735 GCA_965602865.1 uncultured Thermoplasmata archaeon | reverse complement strand
GGATATTACTTCTGCACAAGAAGATAAATTGTACAGTAATAATTACAATAGTAATTATGACCAGCCAATCGATCTCATAGGGTTTTAAAACAGCCGTGATTAGTGCAGCGATTAGCAAAATAGCAACAAGGGCATCGGAGAATTGTCTTAAGAATTTCTTCCATTTTGGTACTTTTTTCGCTTCGACTAATATATTGGGTTCGTAAATATTATGCCGTTTTTCAACTTCTTTGGCATCTAAGCCAGACTCTGAGGATTTAAATTTTTTAAGAACTTCTTGACACTCAAGTATATGATACTTAATAATTGAAACACTCCCATGATTAACCATTAATGACCAAATAGTCTTCTATGTTTTAACATTTATTTAATCGAATCTAAATTTTAGAAAATTTTAAGTGCTATTAATTTATATTATGAACTTCAAAGAATTTTAGGGGGGCGCTTGGAAAAAATCCCTTTCTCAATAACCCAGGAGGTCTCTAAATCAATCAGAAGCTGAAAAGTATTAGATTTGGCGTGCATAAAGTTCCCTTAAAAATCACAGCCGAGGGGTTTATTTTATATGCTTATAAAAAGGATAATAGAATTATTTATAAACGGGAACATAACACTGAAGTGATTGAAAAAGTGATTCTTACGAACAATAGACAATTACTTATAAATCCCGTTGAGCCGGTCAATAAACCCAAAAGTGTTACGACATTTTTACTGATTGACTTTGAAAAACCCACTTTAATCGAGCCAAAACTAAAAAGAACGATTTTCCTTAAATTCCCACTGGAATTCGGGGTATTCGTTTGTGGCAAAAAAGGATATGAGATCTTAGATATTTTTAGTTTCACTAAACTTAAATATACATTATATGGTGAAGTTAGAAATGGTGTGATTTGTAAATATTGGCAGAGCAAAATTTATTCAAAAGTTCCTAATGCGGATCCGATGTTAGAAGGTATTTTAGAAGTGACAATTACAAATTCTTCAAATGATTGGATAAATTTATCAAAGGTAGTAATTAATGCTTATGGCATGCAGCTATATTATAACCAGGAACGGGTCTCATTAAAAACGACCTTGAAAATATTAAGTGCGCTGGTTGCGGAAACCGAGGTGATTAGGAAACCACTTTGGAACAAAATGAAGCCCGCAATAGAACTTTATACTAAATTAAAACCGCCAGTTCTTAATAAGGGCTTCGTAATGGAGGCAGGTTTGTAATGCTTGACATAGTGGTCTATAATAATGTAACTGTTTTTGACTTAATAATTGTACTTATTATAATCATAATCGGTATGACAATTGCGAAAATGGTCACAATTAATCTGAGAAGAACATTTAAAGATAAAATTGAACGCTCACAGCTGAAAATACTTCAAAAAGTTGTAAATTTCATAATAATAATTATAACCATAATAATTGTATTACCCTTCTTAGGAGTTAATTTCACAGGCTTGGTTCTTGCAGTTGGTATTTTAGGATTCGTGTTTGCCTTCGCAAGCCAAAGTATATTTAGTAATTTAATTGCCGGTATCTTTTTATTTGTTGAACGCCCCATGAAAATTGGTGATGTTGTCAATATTGATACCAAGGAAGGAGTGGTGGAGGATATAAAATTACTTTCCACTAGAATTAGAGGTCATGATGGATATATCTTTAGAATACCAAATGAAAAAGTATTTACCAATACGATTACCAATTTTTTCACGACGCCGGCAAGAAGATTCGAATATGTAATCGGGATCCGATACGAGGATGACGCGCCAAAAGCAATTGGGATAATTGAAAACCTAATCGAGGACCACCCATTAATTTTAAAGAATCCTGCACATCAAGCATTCGTGGATAATCTTGGGGATAACTCGGTTAATATTATCGTTCGTATATGGTCGCCAAGAACTGAATGGTATAATGTTAAAATGGAATTTCTGTGGAAAATAAAAAGTTCTTTGGAAGAACATGGTATAGAGATTCCGTTCCCACAGCAGACACTTTGGTTTGCTGATGAGCTGAAATTAAAGGGAGATAAGATCAAGTAGACTTAACTTGAAGCTGGAACATGCACACCGGTTTTTCCATATTTTACATCAAAGTATTCATCATAAATTTCACCAACTATTTCTTCTAAGATATCCTCAAGTGTAACGATACCGATGGAGTTTCCCTTATCATCCTGTACGATCGCGATGTGTACGCGTTTTTCTTTCATAGAGTTGAAGATATCGGTGATATCCTCGGAATTAGATATGAAAAATGGTGGTCTTATTAATGATTTAATAAACCCTTTTTCTTTACCAATTAAATCTTTACTATAGAAAACACCGATGATTTTCTTATTCTTATTAACAATAGGTATTCGAGTAAAACCTTTGCGTGCAATGATTTTGCCAGCATTTTCTATGGTTAAATCTTCTTTCATTTGGAACACTTCTTCAATTGGTACCATAACATCTTTAATCTTCCTATCTCCAAAAAGGAATACCTTATGAATGATATCTTTTTCAATGCCCTTAATAACGCCTTCCTCCTCACCCAGTGTTGCCATACTCTTAATGCTTTCATCAGTGACCAATAGATGAGTCTTTTTCAATTTTTTACCCGTTAATCTTATTATACCACGAGATATAGACATAAAGAGTGTAACTAACGGTTTTAATCCTCGAGATAAATAATGAATTGTTTTTGCATTCTTTTGTGCTACCTTTTTCGTGTCCCAGATTGCATTTGCTTTGGGTGTGATTTCACCGAATATGATAATTAATACCGTAATAACTACTATCATTATTGTAACGCCTATTGCATGAAATAATTCATTTGCTATTACTGCGGCTACCGAGGATAAAATTATATTCACTACATTATTTCCAATTAGAATTGTGACAAGTGTTTTATCCATATCTTTTTTCGATTTTATCACATATTCTACATTCGTTTCATTTTTTTTCCGCATTTCGGCAATATCTGCAACATTCAAATGAGTTAGTGCGGTTTCCGTGCCAGAGAACCAGCCAGATAAATAAATTAACACTATCATTAAAATTATTAAAATTACAATAGTAATGAATATATTCATATTATCACTGACCTTAATTAAATCACTAAGTTAAGAAACCAAATTCTGTTTGGGTACCAAATAGTACTTTTTAACTTATCTGGGCCCCTTCCAGCGCCGGTAGATCCACCAAACACTGACCAGCCAAATTATAATTATTGGAATGATTGTTAAGCTGATATGAAATATTGGTGTTTTAAACGTTATGCCACCCATAGTGACAAAAAATACAAGTCCTAAAGCAATTATGCTAATCCCAAATATCAAGAACATTCGCCATATATCGAGCCGGAGATCTTTTACAAAGCTCGTATCTACTTTTACAGTTAGTGTGCCGGAATCCAGTTTTTCCAAAATAGAATGTACCTTCTTGGGGCCGCGGCGCATTAACTCCCGATATTCCGAAGCGGTTTGAATCGCACGAATAGGATCAATTGAAGTAGATACTTTATCCTGTATCATTTGATTGATATCAAAATTTGCCGATAGACCCCTACACACACCCTCCGCTTCTAAAAGTGCGCGCTCTAATAGTATAAATTGCGGTGGTGGCATGAATCCATGCTTAAGTGCGATGGATACAAGCTTTTGGTTCATACCGTCATCTATTTTATGCCCTATCCTTTGTAACTGCTGATAATCCAGAAACTCTCTGAAATCTTGCTCAAGTGCCGACCGATTCACCTTGGTCTCGCTTATTTGGCAAATATCCAAAAATATCTCGACGGCACTTGATACGTTCTCTTTTGCGATATACAAATAAAATAATCGTATTTTGTCCCGTGTTCGGGTATCAAGATAACCTATGGATCCAAAATCCAAAAATGCGATTTTGCCACCGCTTTGAACCAATACATTCCCGCCATGCGGGTCACCGTGGAAGTAGCCTTTGACAAAGATCATACGAGCTACTGCACGACCAAGATTTAATGCCACTTTATTGGGGTCGTGTTTAGTGGTTCTTATCTTACCCACAACAACGATAGGTATAACATTGACATAATCCATGGTGAATACTCTTTTAGTGGTAAGTCCCAATATATATTTGGTATGAACACGTCGGGCTCGGTCGAGAAATCACGCCTGAAGTGCTCGATCGACCTTGCTTCTACGGTATAATCCAGTTCTCTGGTCAAAAGGCGTTTGAACTCGTTTATTATTTCAATTGGGTCCATTACATCGCTTAGGCTCATGATATTCTTGAACATCTCCGCCAGGTCCTCAAGTATCTCCATATCGGCCATGATCTTGTTCTTGACTTTTGGTCTCTGGACCTTTACCGCTACACGTTTACCCTCTTTTGTAACTGCTAGATAAACCTGACCAATTGAGGCTGAGCCGATGGGCTCCTTTTTAAAAGTTTTAAAAACATCCTCGATTTTACGACCGAACTCGTTTTGCAGTATTGACTCCATATCGTTGAATGGTATAGGTGCAACACTATCCCTGAGATTCTCTAATTCTCGTGCATATTCTTCAGGCACCAAATCGGGTCGTGTGGAAAGGATTTGACCGACTTTTATGAAAGTTGGCCCAAGCTCCTGGAACATTAAGCGTAATCTGATGGCTGCCGGATAATTTTTAATCTCTTTTTTTTCATCCTCCAGTTTCGGAATTATGTTCACGCTTTTTATCCGATCAAATAAATAACCAAAGCCATGCTTGGAGATCGTATTTAGTATCACCAGATATCTTTTATAATGAGCGTACCCGTCATGCAGGCGTTTTCCAATTATACGGAACCGTTTACTATCTTCTTTATCGGCTAATTCACGATCCAAAATTCGATCCGAGATAGATTCCAATCTGCCACCAAAACAAAATAAGTAAATAGGGTATATCAACCTTTCTCTTGTTAAAAAAATTAATACCTGCATTTATTTTTTCGATTTATTCGAGGATTTATAATTGTAAGGTCGGATTCCACAACTGCTACTATGATTGACACAATCAACCCAATTAAGCCAATTCCCGCACCTAGAGCTATTAAGAACTTACCAAGTCCTACCTTATTTTTCCATATAAGTATTCCGCCGAGAATAACTACTAAACCGCAAAAAGAGGCGATAAAGATTAATATGGCGAATACCATTTGTATCGCACTATTATCAGCCACATTATTTGAAACGAATGTTTAATCCACTTTTTCATCTGAAATTAGGATCCTGGCATCCACCGCCACCAAACCGTCTTTGGTTACTATTAACGGATTGATGTCCAGTTCTTTGATCTTCGGATGCAGCCGCACCGCTTCGGAAACCTTTACGATCAGCCCGGTTAGTTCATTGGGGTCAGCAGCGGGCATACCACGGGCACCCTGATAAGCAGCTTTACCTTTGACCTCCTCGATCATCTCCAGGGCGTCGATCTTAGTTAAGGGTATTAAACGGAATGTAACATCTTTGTATACTTCAACCATTGTGCCGCCAATCCCAAACATTATCATTGGACCAAATTGCGGGTCCGAAGAAACGCCGATAATTATCTCAGGGCCACGTACCATTTGGTCCAAAACCACACCTTCGATCTTTGCCTCGGGTTCATATGCTTTAACATTTTTTATGATTTTATTAAACGCTTTTTTCGCCTCCTCAGGATCTTGAACTTCCAATACCACTCCGCCGGCTTCGGTTTTATGAACAATATCTTTTGATGAAATTTTCATCGCCAATGGAAAAACCACTTC
>CBFDAW010000215.1:0-5746 GCA_965602865.1 uncultured Thermoplasmata archaeon | reverse complement strand
ACTTTTATTCTGACCCGGATAAATTGAAATCGAATCTCGTCCCGTGATCTTGAGCATATAGATTCTTTCCAGCTCGGCTTTGGATAATTCTACTTTGAACCACCACGAACCACTCGTACATAGTCCTTCTATATCTCCCAGAACAGGTATGACGCGCCAGTAATAGGTCTCGCCATCTTCCAAGTCGTCGAGTGCATAACTTGTGTTCTTTATATCAGTGATCATTAATTTTTGCGAGGTTTCATTATCAATGTATAAATTATATGTGACATTCTCCATGGTTTTATCTTCAAGCTCCCAATTAAATTCGACTCTTGTTTTATTAATGGTCACACCATTGGGTGGCGAAATCAGTATTACCTTAGGTTTAACAGCCGCTACCCGGGTATCGATCTTAATCACCTGCCATGTCGATTCCATAGGGCCATTGCCCGCTATGTCATAAGCACGCCATTTGAGCATATTCTCGGTACCGTTTGGTAAGCTGAGATTGATGCGTACAGCAACCGTTACACCATTTTGCAGATTCTTAACGTTCTCCCAACCACTCCAATCTTTGCCTTTATTTTCTGAAACCGAGTATTGAATAGTAGAAGCATCCACACCTGAGGTTTCATCATAAATGGTAATTCCCACTTCAACTTCTTCGGTTTTGGAAATCTCCAGTGCGGATGGCCAAGCATTTGAAAATTCCACATCATTTGTATCGACCAAGATGCGAAATGCTTCACTTTCCATTGGTCCATTACCCACCGAATCGGCTGCACGCCATTTCACGAGATTTTTTTTGCCTTCCATCAGGAATACTGTTTCTTGAGCAAAAAGCGTAACCTCTGAACCAAGACCTGTAATTGACTCCCAGGGATCCCAACTTGAACCGTTGTTAATAGAAGTAGTATATTCTACGCTTTTTCCATCTGCCTCACCGCCGCCAATGTCCGTGATATCCACACCAACGAGTACATCTGTGGTGGTTTGCCAGGTCTGATTATCGGGAATGTGATTTGAGAATGTTACATTATCGCCGTCGATCCTAAGTGTTAATGATTCCTCGGTTTTATCGCAATCCGGAGGTATATCCGATATGCAAATTGAATATGTATTCCCATCTAGATCCGTTTCCGAATGTGCAACGGTTTCCATAGATAATTCCTCACCTTGTGCCGGTGAACTCGTATATAAATTCCCGTAATCGTCTTCTATCGTGATATTAAAGATGTCATCCGGTGGAAACACGTCCGTTGTATTTTCATAAACAGGCGTTACCCCGGTCCAATTAAGTCTTTCACCACCACGGACAAGATCGTTATTATATAACATTTGATTATCTTCATCACTAACAGTTAATGATCCGTTAAATACCAGATCGTTCTCCACACAATAGAAATTTGATCTATTGAACCATGCGGGTGATAGTGTTTTACTCGTTGCATATGCCTGGATCTTATGGAAATTCTCATCGGGATAGTTCCAGTTAAATGTAACATTAAAATCTACAGTCCAAAATTGGAAAAAATTGGAAACACTACTAGATTGATCAAATATAATATAATTATTAGAATCTTTAAGCTTCGTAAACTTCCCCGTGGAATAATCCCATTGTAATTGTATATCGGAACCTATTGGGTCCAAATTTAATTTTACTATACCTAAATCCGATAGGTTATCGGTATATACGAAATTAACCCTGAACGTGTAGGGACAATAATGAGAATAAGCTGTAGTCGTTAATTTATTGTTTTCTAATAATAAAACTGAAGTAATATTGATAACGGGGTTGAAAGAGAATTTAGTCACGAACACATCGGTTTGACCATTATGTGTTGTATCGTTTGACCCGGATGTAGTTGGAAAGTCAGTTGAATATGTATAACCTACGGCAAATGCATAACCCATATAATTACATTCGATTCCATAACCGTATTCATTATTATCGCCTCCTAAATAGGTTGAATATAGTAACGAGTTCCCCAAGGGGTCTATTTTTAATAGAAAACCGTCAGAGGAACCATTGAATACCCTGTCAATAGCGTCCGGAGTAGTGGGAAAACCTGATGAGGCTGTGTAACCGATAATAAGTGCATTCCCTATGGAGTCCAACGCGAGATCGATGCCATAATCTCGAGAAGAACCGCCAATAAATGTTGAAAATAGTAGGTTTGATCCGCTTTGATCAAGCTTCGAAACAAATACATCATCGTTTCCATTGTGTGAATTATCATACACACCTGAAGTAGTTGGAAAATCCGAAGACTTTGTTTCGCCGGTCAATATAATATTACCTCCTGCATCTATTTCTACGGCTCCACGATTATAGTTATTTTCTGAATCTGAACCGCCTATAAAAGTTGAAAAAATAAGTTTTGAGCCTGTCTTATTTAGTTTTGTTACGAAAACATCATTACTACCTTTATGAACATTATTATATGCGCCGGCGGTGGTTGGGAAATTCGGACTATTTGTATATCCGGTTACAATAGTATTTTCGTTATTGTCAATTGCAATATCACTGGCTGAATCAATACTACTGCTTCCAAGAAAGGTAGAATAAATAAGTCCCGAACCTGATTGATTTAGTTTGAGAACGAACGCATCTTTCATTCCACCACTATGTGACCTATTATAAGCCCCCGGCGTCGTTGGGAAATCGGTTGATTGTGTTTCTCCAGTTACATATGTAAAACCAAAAGAATCTATTTCAATACCGAATCCAACTTCATAAGATGTGCCGCCAATATAAGTAGAATAATTAAGCGCCGAACCATTATGGTTTAACTTCAACACGAATACATCATATGTTAAATACCCGTTTTGTATTCTATTAAACGCTCCTGGAGTAGTGGGAAAGTCTGGCGACCGTGCAAAACCTGTAACAAATGCATTACCTTGTGAATCAACTTCAATATCATAGCCACCATCTTGCCGACCACCACCGATAAATGTAGAATAAACCAAATTAGAACCAACAGGATCAAGTTTGAGTACAAAAACATCATCACTCCAATTAAATATTCTATCATAAGCCCCGGGGGTCGTGGGAAAAGTATTAGACAAAGTTGTACCTGTTACATATGAATTCCCACCGAAGTCTGACGTGATTGCATAACCATAATCGGCACCGGTACCGCCAATAAAGGTAGAATATTCCATTCTTACAATTGGATCGATGACTAAGAACTTAGACATGTCATAATTATCCAATATTTTAAAGCCATATTCGCAACTATTGAATTTTACAAATTTGCCATGAATTTCTTTTTGACAAGAGTTATGATTCTGATAAATAAAGAGTTGTTCATCTATTAAATTTCGAATACTGGTTATTATCACCAAATTCCCAGCTTGATCGATTCTGAGAGACTCAATACCATAATATTTTATTCTTATCTGATCTACATTTGCCCCAGGGTGTACTATGAAATCATATTTTAATCCGTTTTCATTTGTATAATATCGTAGGTCAATGCCATCATAAATATTCTTATAATAGATCTCTTGATAATTCGGCACCTCAGAACACCATTTCGATGACTCGTTTCCATAAAAGAAATTACTATTCCAGCTTGATCGCTCACTACCTACCGGTCTTACCTGGTTCGCACCCATAAACTCCTGCTTCAGTACCACACTCTTGTATTCCATAGGTTCCAGGCTAGGGTCTTCAGCCGCCGGTCCGGACTTTCGACCGTAGACTGTGGACTGTTGACTCTTAATCGAAAATTCATCCCTGACTTCAAACCACACACCATCATCGGTAAACCACACTTCACCTCCTTGAACATAGAATCTTACATTTTCATTCTCAAGTTGCCCGAGGTTCTCGGTGAAGGCAAGGGGGGCTTTTGAAATAACCTTATTTACATCACCGTCAAAGGGCAAAGAAGGCGGTGAACGTTCAAGCAAGGGGTTTATGCGGAATTGGTCACTTCCCAAAAAATCATCCCCCGAACTAGCCTCCACCGAGATGTATGATATTAATAATACTAACGAAATAAAAATTGCCATTAACCTTGCTCGCATAAATCGACCCCACTTGATTTGTATATATATATAAAACAATAATAAACAATATATAAAGAGATTGGAACAAGATTTAAATTGATTTAAATACTTTTCGTTAAATTAAAAGTGCAATGGATAAATACGAGGAAACAAGACTACAATCTTAATAATCACCGGTTAAAGCCACATTCATGTATGATAATTCTTCCTCGGTCTCCTCAAAAGTCTGCAGCCTATAATTAACCTGGAATTTTTGAAGGGTGGCTAATACTTTCTTGAACTTTTGGTTAAACTCTTCATAAGTGTCCCATTCGATCACAAAATCATGTGGTCCAAAGAGCATGGTCATATTTATCTCCATCATCGCCTGTGCAAATTCCGCCGGAATTATCCCTGGTGTGAAAATCACATCTATATAGGTTCGCATCTTATCCCTGTTAGATAATATATTTTATGTATAAAGGATTTTTTGCTTATATTATCCTTGAAGTAAAAATGTAAAAAATTATAATCTTACCCAAGTTTGCTCATGATATATTCACGCAGTTTCTGGTTGTCCGTATACTGAAGCGCACTTGAAAACATCTCCCGGGCTTCAGTGAACCTGGTTTGGTCCATGAGCATGGTTCCGTAGTTAACGCGTATGATTACGAGCTGTGGTTTGAAGCTTATCGCATCCTTGTACATTTTTTCGGCTTCTTCGAAACGCTCTTGTTTATGATACAGCTCGCCAAGAGCTCCATATGCTTCCGCCAGTTCCTCGTCACATTCGATGGCTCTTTTATATTCGACTTCCGCACCTTTCGGCCGTTTGGTTGCCTTTAATAGGTCTCCGTAATGTAGATGTGCGGTTGGGTTGGCAGCGTCTAGTTTGATCGCTATCAGGTACTCTTTCTCTGCGCGAGCGAAAATCTTGTTCTCGTGGTAGAGCATGCCTTTCTCAATATGTTTTATTGCTTTCTTTTTGTCAAATAGTCCCAAGTGCTATCACCGATTGTATTTGCAATTGATAATATGGTAATCGTGGGGTATTATATTTCTTTTATATAAATTCCTATCTATTAAAATACACTCCCGATAATTATGAAAAAACCTAAGTCACCAAAATACTTTTAAATAAGAGTATCATTGACTTAAAAAATCCAATTATTAAAATTAGTATGAGTGAAGAGATATCCTATGACACCAGATTCGACGCATGAAACGGCAAAAGACAGTATCGAGGAGAAAATGAAGATTAGCTTGGATAAGAGCAACTTTAATGACTGGTACGCAGCGGTCGTAGAGCTGGCTAACCTCACGGATAAACGTTACCCGATCAAGGGCATGAATGTCTGGCCCGCCTATGGGTGGAAAGTCATGCAAAACATAGATAAGTTGATCCGTGACGAGCTGGTGGGGACGGGGCATAATGAGGTGTGCTTCCCGCTGCTAATCTCCGAGGAACAGTTTGCCAAAGAGGCGGAACATATCAAAGGCTTCGATCGTGAAGTATATTGGGTCACCACGGCGGGTGGGGAGGAGCTAGATGTGAAGCTGCTGCTCAGACCCACATCGGAGACCGCTATGTATCCTATGTTTGCACTTTGGGTGCGTTCGCATGCCGACCTACCGCTAAAGACCTTCCAGCTGGTTAATACCTTTAGATATGATACTAAACAGACCCGGGCATTTACCAGGGTTCGCGAGATACATTTTTTTGAGGCACATACCTGTCATGCTACCTTCGATGATGCCGAAGTGC
>CBFDAW010000214.1:0-5750 GCA_965602865.1 uncultured Thermoplasmata archaeon | reverse complement strand
GTTCTGATGGGATATTTTTATATCGATAGCGGAAGTTTTTAATTCAAACCGTATATCCGGATACTCGAACCACCGTAGAATCAAATAACACAATTCGTCCTTATAACTTTCATCGGGAAGGTGTGCAGTGGTACTATCATTTATTAATGAAAATACCCAAGGCGTGAAAACCATATTATAATTCGTTGAGTTATATCTAATAGCATTATATTTGGTATGCGAGTTATCTTGCCATAAAATACCATAGGCATCGCTTGTAGGTGTAATCGTATCGGAGAAATCGTCAATGGATTGTATCATAGGATAATTAATACCATGGGTAATATTGTCCCTATAGACACCTTCTACATATTCAGATAATTTAGAATTAACCGTCGAGTAACTATCTATCCGGAGATATTTGTATAAAAACGAATTAGTCGGCGGTGAAACACTCGCTCCTGAGCCACCGAGATCATCTAAAATGCCTTGACCGATTATCCAAGCATTTAATTTAGTTTCACCCAAGAAATCAGCTTCAGGGAAGCCGCGGGTGAAGTAATTGGTCAGATTTTCGAGATCACTTGGAAGTAAAGTATCATTCCCATCATAGCCAGTACACCAAATAACTGAATTATAATGTTTCATAACCGTGATATTGGGTCCGATCTCCGGTGATGATCCACCGGCGATAACATGAGTATCATAGAAATAACCCAATTCATCTATAGCATTTGTAATCTCTTGCGATGCATTATTGAAATTACCGCCGTTATTACTACTATTATCGTCATCAACGACTAAGATAGTGTACCCTATATACAATTGTGTCACGAACAATGGACTATAGAAATCGTCATTATTTTCTTCGCTTACTTCTTCGATTTCATCTTCTAAATCAACGACAACCCTAAATGTTTTCTGGCCTACACTAACGGCTAACCATTTCTTTTCAACTTCCCGTTCACCACCGCCACCTGAGATATAAATGAATTGCGGATTATCCACGTTCTCGAAGCCCGGATATTCCGGTATCCGTGTTTCACGACCATTTGAATCAATGATAAAGAAATCAACCCGTACCCGAGATAGGTCCTTAGCACCGCTATTTCGGACGCGTGCTGAGATTGTGATCCAATCCATAAAGTTAGGTGCATTTTTAGAGAACCCTTTGGAAGATATTGCAAGGTCCGTACCGATCTCTAATTCCCAGTCAAACCATTTCAATACTTGGGTGGTCAAATTATTTCGATTAATCATATCGATAATATAAGCAAATTCCCAGCCAAAATATACAACCTTGAAAGTGAAATTCTCTGTCTGGTTATAATATTTTAATGACATGTTACCATTCATTCCTAATACCTGATCATTACCAAGTATTCCATCAATGGATCGATTTGAACCCGAACCACGCAAAGTAAAGTTAATCCCGTTATCCTTGGACTTTACCATATTACTCGTGTTTAACTCCATACCCTGAGTTAGGTTCTCACCGGATATTCCAAATAAGAACTCTGGGGTACCGGTTGTGTTGAAATATTCAACACCTAAATAATTGTAGACAAAATTATTCACGGTTCCTGCCGGTAGGCTTTCTCGAAGGCGAATATCTTCCATAATATTCATTCCAATCAACCAAAGCTTACCGTTATTTTCCAAGAATTGTTTAATAGCAATCTGGTCTGAGTTGGTTAGTGTACTTGTGGTTTGATATCCTGTCATCCAGATCACTATATCATAATTACGCAGCGGTTTATCACCGGATTCAAATTTAGGTCCGTCCACACCTTTCACTGACCAGATGTCGAATTGTCCCGAACCTACGGCAAGTTGTAATGCCGCATCCATATAAGATGAGGTGTCCTCTTTACCATAGATTTCGAACTGGCCATCATCATCTACTAATAATATCGTGGGTAGAATTTGAATATACTTGTCCAGATAATTATCATCCTCTCTTGATTCCCTTAATTTCGACCCCGCATAAGAAGCAGTTATTTCTGCTTTTATTTTGGTTTTACCACCGTATGTAGTTTGGGAATTATAGGTGAACGGCGGTTGTATACTTTCGTACTGGGTTAAATTCTTAGTTAAGGTTCTATTTAAGGCAAATTTCACATCCTTCGATAAAAGATATCCATTATCATCCCACAAAGTCAAATTGATCTCGGTTCCGATTGGTACCTCTTCATCACCCACGTTTTTAACCAGGACTGTAATGGTAACCCAATCACCATGGCTAGGAGTAGTTGGGTTAAAAATTATATCCTCAATTTCAAGATTTGGTCCAGTAATGGTTGGTAAAGTGGGTTCAATTTCTAATTCTTTAGAGGCGTGGTTATTTTTATAATCATTTTCTAAATGTGGTGAGTACACATTTACATTAATAGTTCGAAAGCCAAAATAAATGGGTGTCCAGTTTGCCCAAACGGTCTGTGAACCATTAACCCCTATGGTATTAATATAAATATAATCCTTATTATTTTGTGAAATAATTTTGTTATCATCAAATAACCTTACAAGGACATTAGTAGCAATCGACCCGCCAAAATTATGGACTCGTATGGAAATATTAACCCATTCACCGTTTCTTAACGTTTGGTTTAAGTATTTAAAAGAAATATCCTCTTCAGCAATTCTCAGGTCCGGTAAGTTACCTAAACCACCTTTTAATATGTCTATCGCCGAATATACTATTGAATCTGCATTAACATCCACAACATCCACATCAACCTGCGGTAATGAGATATTCCAATCATGCAGCAATTGAACATTTTTAGTCCAGATCTCACCGATCGACCAAAATCCATCATCAAAGATAGACAGTTTAGAATCAATTAATTGATAAGAACCTTGGGTAACACCATCGATTTTTACATAGATTTTAATTTGTTCAATATCAAGAGCGTCTCCACCCAGATGGTCAATAGAGATAATATGGTTTTCATCTATTGATGCACTCAGCTCAACATCGATCGTTTCCTTTGGTTCCGGGAATGTTTGTACCCACCAGGTAACCACTCCGACCAGGGAAACGGAGATAGCTAATAAAAGTATGGTCCCAATAGCCTCTGAGACTGCTTTCAGATCGGGTTTAGGAGCCTCGGTTCTTCTTTCATATTTCAAACTTTTTCTTTTAGAAAGGTAACATTTTTCCATGGTTGCAACCTCCAAATGGAATATCTAACATCATTATCCGAGTTATTTCGGCTTTCGTCTAATGCCGAGTTCTTTTGGAAATAACACAATCCTCTTCAAAGGGAGTTGTTTTCACAATTTTTAAAAAATGGAGTTCATATTAATTCTCGGTACCTGTAAATTAATAACTAACCCTATATTTAAATATTATTTGGTACCTACCATGTTCTACACCAAAAAAACATACACTTAATCCACAAAAAGTGTTCGAAAAATTTATGGCCTCAAGGGTCCATTGAACTTAATAGAGAATTCCATTTCCACCATCAGCCAATAAACTAATGGAATTCTCTGTTTAAAATCAATTAATAATCTGGAGGTCTAAAAATTAAATTAACTGTTCTTGACAGAATTATATTACATTTATTTTCATATCGAGATTATGATTCTACAAGCACCGTCCCTGAAGAAGTGACGCAATTAGGTATAGCGATTGGTGTAAATATAAATTATAGTCATGTCCCACGCGCCGTAAAACGTCTTCAAAAACAGGGGTTGATATTTGAGAAAACCGTGCATATCATTCTCCATCCTTCAGGTAGACGACGGAGGGCATATTTTTTAACGGAAGAAGGTGTAACCGTTGCACGTGAATTATCCTCTGCTTTGGCACAATACCTTGTAAGATTTAAAAATCAAGAAGGTAAGGTTTCTAAAATGTCGTTAGCTGATCTCAATAAGCTCGTACAAACAAAAGAGGATTTGTTTTCATTATATCTATTTCTCAATTCAGATAATGTTTTTGATTTTATTGCATGGGAAAGTAAAGAAAAAAATAAAAAAGGAAAAGAGATAAATAAATTAGGTTTAGAAGAAGTGAAAAAAATATTAGGTCCTGGGTTTGATGCTACAGAAATTGATGCGATTTTATATCATACCGATGGAAACCCAAGGCTTATTGAAACCATATCAAAAATTGATAGATCCGAACTCAGTGAATTTTATAGTCTACCCGCAGAAGAACGGGCATTGACATTGTGTTTAATAGCTCGGGCTAAGTTGGAGGGGGAAAACTAAAATTTGAAATTATAAATTACTTTTATTCAAACAATAATGAATAAAGTTTAAATCAGAGTATGATGATTATAATGAGGATTCAGGATGTAAAATTTAATAATTTTGATATTAATAACTACAAACACCCATAGGTTCGTGGAAGTATGGACGATAAAAAAAAGAAATTAGCCGCATTGGGTTTAGCGACACTCTTTATCTTAATTGGTTTTGGGTTACTTTTTTATGAAGAGCCGCGCGAAAAGCCCGGTGAGCTTACCGTTGAGGATCTAATTCAATCAAAATCGGTTCGAACAATATCTACCGTAACCGTGATCTCGTCCGGCGAAACACCGTATCATACATTGATCGGCACTCCTATGGCTCTATACTACGACACAGAAAACCGTACCCGGACGCAAAAATTAGGACCGTTACTAGTCACCGATAAAAACCCCTCGGAGGCTGTAAAACGGTTCATTGATGTATATCACCCTGAAAGCGTAATAGCGCTGGGTAACCCAGGATTAGATATTAAAGCAAATATCCAAGTTGGCGGTGATAACCCGCGCACGGTCTCAGAGTTAATGGCATTGAAACTCTGGGAGCACTCCGATGGCGTTATACTGGTTAAAAGCGGCTGCCAAAATGCATATAATATTGCAGTTCCCACCGTACCTTTAGCATCATATGTGAACATCCCGATCATCGTAACAAGTTCTGTTGATTCGAGCCTGCGGAATACTTTGGAAAAATTAGGTGTTAAATATTCGATAGTCTGCGGTAATCTTGAGGGATATGGTAAAAAGTCGTTAGTACTTTCGGGGAGGGAGAATAATTTAGAATCTGAACTTACTCAAATCCAGGACCTGACCCGAGCCTTTATCGAACACCCGGATGGATTTGCCGAGAATATATCATATATTACAATGGCAAACCCATTGGATATTACAGAACCGGAGATATTAGACACGACCCCATATAGATTCCAGGGAGAAATTTACCACCATGCAACTAACTCACCTGGTGTTTGGCCAGGTACCACTGGTGTCGAAGCAGGCGAAGATGTTCAAATCGAGATACCTAAAGGTTATGACGTGGCATTATTACACTTCGACCTTAGGTTCAAACCGCATGATCAAGCGGATATGACCGGAGAGCGGATGTATGTATTCATGTACGATAATGATGACAGTGCGCAGGAGGCATTCTTTGGTACCCCCGGCGGTAAAATCGAAGGCGATTACCGCAGTGTAAATTTTGACCTGTTGCTGTTAAATAACACGGGTTTACATGACATCCATATCCAAGGCAGCGAATGTTTTGAAGGAGTACCCATATCTTACATTAGTGAAAACCCGGTCTCTTTTGAATTAACTATCGATATTCATAAATTGGAATCACCGATTCGCCCGCTCATGCCAGAACTTTCATCACTTGCTCCATATCTGACCGCATACCATAAAGGCATTGTACTTGCCCGCCCGGAATTTGCTTTACAGCATTCGGAATACACGGGGTGTATTAATTGTGGTGAGCCTACACTTAGCGAAGAAGCCATTGTAGACGCTAATAAG
>CBFDAW010000213.1:0-5758 GCA_965602865.1 uncultured Thermoplasmata archaeon | reverse complement strand
CTTTGATCAGATCAATAATAGCTTTTGAATAAGGTGTTGTGGTATAATTATTTAGATCTTTATTTTCACCTAAGAAAATTTTTTGGGCACCGTAAGTTATCAACTGCTTGGCAATTTTATCTAACTTCTGCGACGTATCACCTAATAATACTGCACACAGCTCTTCGTTAAGCGTTTTCGCCAGCCCACTTGCACAGCCAAGTAGCTCAAGTGCTGCGGGATTAAGCAGACCATTGCGTTGTTCGGCAAATACCCACACACCTTTATATCCACTGAGGTCCACAACCTCTTCCTTGACATCGGTTTTAATGCACCCGTCCTTGCATACTTCTATGCACGCTCCGCAACCAGTACATCGTTCATTAAGCACGGCTTTTCCATCAACGATCTCTATGGCATCATATGGGCAAGCTTTTACACACAATTTACAGCCCTTACATTTCTTTGGCTCGATCCAAACAGTCATAGTTTACACCCTCATTTACATACTGAATATCGAAATCTTTTCCTATTTATGGCTATATTAAATTTCTTGAATGCAGCTCCTGGATCAATTTCTCAGCTATATCTTGCGGTGACCCGGTTAATTTTAAACCAGCACGTTTAACATCCGGTGCAAATGTTTTGGTTACCCAGGTTGCCGAGCCACCGAGACCGATTCGATCCGCAGTTGCATGGATATCCGCGGCATTCCAGTTTGTAATCGCGTTTTCCTTCCCCACACATGCTGACATAATACCATTAACCGATGGGTATCGTGGTATTGTTAATTCTTTAATAGCGGTTAGAAGCACAGGTAATTTCGCCTCAATATGCTCGTACCCATCTCCTACCATCCGCTCCGCTAGAACCTTCTTACCTTTTATCTTAATTTTCCGAACATATGTGACTTGAGGAATGTTCAGGTACTCGGCAACCTGTGGGCCAATTTGCGCAGTATCTCCATCGATTGCCTGGCGACCACATAGAATGATATCAAATTTACCAATAGTTTTAATGCATTGTCCGAGAGTATACGATGTAGCCAGCGTATCGGCACCTGCAAAGGCTTTGTCGGTGAGTAAAATGCCAGCATCAACACCCATGGCGAGTACTTCTTGAAGGGCTTCTTTCGCCTGTGGGGGACCCATACTGATTGCGGTGATTTTACCCTCATACCGTTCGCGTAGCTGTAATGCTGCTTCGGTGGCGATTAAATCTTCTGGATTAACAATACTCTCCACGCCTTCACGTATCAAAGTACCTTTTTTTTGATCGATCTTAACCTGTGTAGTGTTTGGTACCTGCTTAACCAGAACTATAATCTCCATTGTATCCCCCCTAGAATTGTTAACCTTAACTTCCCAGGTATGAAGTAGATTTCGATTAATTCTCTGGGTTTTTTCATTTGGATTCTGATGTCCTATAGATTTAGATTCTCAAGCTCAAATATTTTAGAATGTTCAATGTTTTATAATAATATAAGTTTTTGTGTATGTACTGGTTTCGGAGCTGAATAATTATTTTTTATCAATATAGAATAAGTTACATTTTAGAGTTATCACTATAAGTGATAAAAATATGAAATTAAAAGATAAAAAAGAAAAAATTACATTGAGAATCGTGAATCGCTATCGATTTTATGTAGGTTGAAGTAGTCATTTTCGAATTCTGGTCCTTCATCACTCTCCATGTTGACTATTATGTCTACAAGCATGTTCACCATTTCTCTTAGTTCTCGTACTTCGGCACGTAAATCTTCAATAGATTTCGCTAGCTCCTCTTTTGTTTCGGTCATTGGTAATCATCCCTAAAATTAAATGTTACTTTTTTACTATATTGCTGTCATGGTTAATATTATTTACTATTTTTTATTTGTTTCTCCACCTCTTCATTTGAAAGGAATGGACACTTGTATTAGAATCTAATTTCCGAAACATATTAATGATATGCAGTATTATACAATTTTAATACAAATTCTTTATTCAATACAACGAATAACATTATTAATTTTGGTTATTATATTAGATCAAATTTTATCTTATATCTCTCGAAATATGAAATTGAACTCGAACATTAAATGTCAAATCAACAAACATGTATGGGCCCATAGATCAGTTCGGAAGATCGCTGCCTTCGCACGGCAGAGGCCCCGGGTTCAAATCCCGGTGGGTCCATTTTTAATTTAGGCTCTTCTCGAGAAATTATGCAGCTTTAGTGTGATAATATAATTGAGCTATAGTGTTCTGGGTTTCGTTTAGCAACCGAATTTGATGGATAAATGTTTATCAAAGTGTGAAGTAAGAGTATGCGAACTCCCTTCGGTCGTTCGCTTGAGGTGAGAAGGGGAAACCGCTATGTAGTGTTAATTAAATAATAAAAAATAGCCACATAAAATCATTTACCAGTATATCCACATACCTTACATATGACACTACCATCGGGAAATACTGTTAAAACATTCCTACATTTCGGACAAGCGGATACACCCGGTGGTACAGGTGCACCCGGTTGGACGGGAGATGGTACATTGGGCATTTGCGCCCGTTGCTGTTGCGGTGCTTGTGGCTGTGGTTGCTGTTGCGGTGCTTGTGGCTGTGGCTGCTGTTGCGGTGCTTGTGGTCGTGGCACCTGTTGCGGTGCTTGTGGCTGTGGCTGCTGTTGTGGTGCTTGTGGCTGTGGTTGCTGTTGTGGTGCTTGAGGCTGTGGTTGCTGTTGCGGTGCTTGTGGCTGTTGCCAGGAGAACGTAAAACCACATTTAATACATTTTCCCATTCCATTTGCCATGAATTGAATCTGGTTACCACCGCATCGAGCACAGATTTGACCGGTAGGTACTCCAGGTGGTTGCTGGGGGCCTGTTGCTTCTAATTGAGTTTGCACTCGCTGCAACATTTGTTGTTGTTGTAATAAAGCCAATTGCTGTTGCTGAAGCATCTGTTGTTGTAATACTTGCTGCTGTTGTTGGCTTGGGGGTGGGGGTAATCCACGAGTATATAGCCCACTACGCCAAATATAGTATACATAATCATTATACGGATTTCTAGAATAATCCCTATCTTTTACCTCAATTAATAAATCACCACTCACTTCTGCAGAATGTTCAGTGGCTGCTTTGCGAATTTTTTTTTCTGACCAATTGAAATCAAATGTAAATGCACTTTCTACTTCTTCCCAACCAAATTCTTGTAGTCTCCGAAAAAATTCTTCGCGATCGAATTTATTCAAAATGCATAATTTAACATCTTTAGGGTTCATCCCTTTTTTCCCGAATAGCCCTACTCCCTTGCCAGAGCTGTCCTCTGTCATAATAATAACCCCTCAATTTTTTTGAAAATTCGGAAGTTCATCCTAAGTAAATTAAACCTCCTGGACCTTTGAGTAATATTATTATTTAGCGTAATTCGATGTATGCCGATATATACTGTAGTAGATATAATCTTTTGGATTTTCGGTAGAAAATTAATACAGGTTTCTTACTAATAAACAGAATTTCCCATTAAGTTCTCATAATAATGAATTATAAATAATAAATTAAATCTTAAATGTTATCCAAAATCAAATCTACAAGCTTTTTTCGTCCTTCGTTTATTCTTGTATTAAAAATTGGATACTTATCATGCTCTTCCGAATTACTGGATACCACCCCAGAGATTGCCAAGATTTTTTCGCCTACTGTCCTGACACTTAATGTTTCTTTCAATTGATCTAATTCTTGTAGGGCAATGATATATAAAATATCCTTATGGTTTTCGTTCAACTCTTCACAAATTAAGAAATCAGTTTCTTTCGGTATTAAATCAATAATCTCAGCTAATTCCCTCTGACCGTGCAATTCTTTTATTAAGGCAATTTCTTCAGGTGCCAAACTTATTACGAATTCTGCCCCGGCTTGTTTATGGCGATAGGTATCTTTACCCTTTTGGTCGATGGTAAAACCGGGTATATGGATTTTTTTAACTGTACCGACTTTATAACCGCGGGAACTTAATTCATGCACCAGATCCTCGACAATAGTAGTTTTCCCCGATTTCTTCAATCCTGCTATGTCTATTATATGTAAACCCATTGAATTACTCCACTGAATTACCCGGAGCACAGCCGGGATTATTTAGCTAAAAACAATATTCTAGTTTAAACCTTTTCAAAAATTTCTTGATTTCGAATTTAACATTTTTTTCATTTCTAATTACAATTCGTGCTATGAACTCTGCGATTTGTACCATATCTTCCTCCTTACAACCTCGACGTGTCATTTCGTTGGTACCTAGTCGGCCGACGGCATCTATGATTATATTCTCATTTTCCATTTGATTCATTAGTTCCGTGGGTTTCAAACCAAGTTCATTATTAATCCTATTTATATCGAATAGAACTTGGTGAGACTCGGTAAAATCTTTATGTCGGAATTTGACTGGAATCCCCGCGTCGTCCAGTGCATGCGCCAGTGCCTTAGAATTCCTGATCACCTGCTTTGCATAAACACTACCAAATTCCTCCAATTCTAATAGCGCCTGACCTAAACCAGCTATTCGGTTTTGGTGTGCATTATCTATCGTATGCCAGGATAATTTATTTTTCACTTTCTCGAACACATCTTTATGGTTAGTTAGTATTAACCCGCCCTGGGGCCCAAATAATGTTTTATGTGTAGAGCCCGAAACTATATCCACCCCGTCTCTCAGCGGTTTTTGGAATTCGGAACCCGCGATCAATCCAAGTACATGTGAGGCGTCATAACCTAATATCGAATTATTCTCGTCGCATGCTTCCCGGAGCGGTTTGATTTTATACGGAAATAGAATAAATGAAGCCCCTAGAATTACCAGCCGTGGCTTATTATCACGTATGGCTTGTGCTGCTGCTTCATGATCCAAGTTCCACTCTTCCTCGATAAATGGAAGTGGTTTCATTTGGAGATTCAATATTTTTGGCATATATCCCGGCATGTAACCATCATAGCCGCCATGTTTTTCATCGATAGCCATGATAAGGTCATCAGGTTCACACAGGGCAATTAGCATGGTCATACCGGCAATGTGCCCGGAAATCGGTTTTAAAGTGCAGAATTTCGCATTATAGACCCTCTTCGTAATTTCCTCGGCTTCGGTTTCGATTAAATCGGTGTACTTAGTCCCGCCATAGGCATTTTTAATTTCCACGCCGTGGATGGTGCGGTTCACAACCAAGGTGTACCTGTGACCCAAATCCGATGCCAGCAGCTTTCGGACTGCGGGGGAGGTTATATTTTCGGAGGGGATCAGGTTCAAACATTCGTTCATTCGCCACTTTGAATGATCGTCTGATAATGATAGTATTTTATTATTCAATGTCATGGATTGCACAACTTAATATAGGTATAAAAAAATTTTGAACTGATAAATAATCTGTAGAGTATAAAAATTAATGCGAAAAAACATTCGTACTCTACAAAAAACCAAATATTAAATATATATAGAACTATGCAATATATAGTCCAATATAATTAAAACTACCCAACTAAGTAAATAAAATTCATTTATATTTTTTGGGGGATTTAATGAATCATTTCAAATTTAAAAAAAAAGATTTCAATATTTCTTATGTTTTTATTCCTATTCATTTGTTTTTCTGGATTTCTAATATATGAGGAATTATTAAATAAAGGTAATGTAGGGGCAATAACCATAATTGTAGGATCTGGTCAAAGTTATATAAAAATTCAGGATGCAATTAATGCATCAAATCCTGGAGATACAATAAGAATTTGGGCCGGTATATATTATGAAAATTTGATAAT
>CBFDAW010000212.1:0-5773 GCA_965602865.1 uncultured Thermoplasmata archaeon | reverse complement strand
CGCCATCTTCATCCCAAACTGAGATATTTAAATTAAATTCTCCGGGTTCATAATATATGTGTGTAATCTCCGGTTTGATAATGAATGGTGCCTCACCTGAAAATGGCGTCGATTCGGGATCGGGACCTTTTCCATCATTATAAAATTGTCCGCCGAAGATCGGTGGGGTTCCGTCACCAAAGTCATAAGTGAAGTTCAAATCATCACTACCATTATCGATTATTTCGATATCAAATTCAATAAAATCACCTGGTAGATGATATTTTGGAGTATTATCTATCACAATAGGGTTATTATTATATACTTCCACATCCACAGCTGTAGAAAAGCTTGGATTATCCCAAACCTCAGTATCCGCCGCACGCCAGGCAATACTAGAAAGATCGAACTCAATTAACCCACGGCGATAGAAAGATCCCAGTGACGAATAACCCAGTGAGGTATCGTATAATGTGGGCAATAGATATTGATCAGTGCTTTCTTTATGATTAATCGCGGTATTTAACGAACATTGACTTATCCATGCATCTTTGCCATCTGATGGTTGAAAAACATAATTTGTATCCGGTATCCCATTATAATCCGTATCTATATTAAGGGATAATTTTGGTTTTAAGGATATATCTGTGGTCGTATCACTTGAATAATATACAGAATGCTCCCAAGCGACCAATTCATCATTCACCATGGTCGGCATAAGTGAGAGTCCATAATTTGCGGTTGTCCCCTCTAACCAGTCATTCGCTAAATCGGTAATTTCAAATGATTCCCAATGAGCCTCACCATTGTACTTATCCTCCGGATATGACTCGCCTAACCAGAAGCTCCGTTCTTCTAAAGTTAAAGTGTCCTCGGGAATTACGTTCATGTTTGAAGGTGAGGGAGAATAATTTGACCATGTAACAGTTGGTTCGGTCCATGGTGCTAAATTCTGATATATACTCATATCTTTGCAGTATGTCACGGGCCCATTTTCATATAGAGAACCCCAATCCACCTTCTCCCAAACATTTGCCCACATATATGCTTCAAATTCTGCATCGATCACACGATAAGCCGGTAGGTATAATGGTGAAGTATATTGTAGTGAAGTTGGAATATCATCATCATAAATGAATAAATTTACATTCCCAGTATAGTCATCATTACATGTGGCAATGATTTCTGGTAGAGTACCGTAGGATATATTATCAATCACTATTACATCAGATACTGTGCCTGTAACATCAACTTGGTCAGCTTTATTGTTATTATTCATGTCCCACCAGAAATGCCAGTGTTCGTTATTCTCGGTTATTCCACTCATATCTCCGGTCAACATTACATTATCTATATGCCACAATTCATCATAACTATTCGTGAATCTAAACCTTATTCTAAATTGACTATTGCCGGAATAGGCTGAAAGATTTATTGCATATTTCTCATAATCACCGGTGCGCAATGTTTGACCGTCCCAACTTCCTACAGGGGCCCAAATAGCGCCATCATCATCAGATATATCTATATTATAATAATCATTGGATTCTGATTTTTGTGAATATTGATAAAAAGTAAGCTCTATATTTGTATAATCACTCATATCAATGCTCGATGTCAATGTTAGTGTGCTATCCGTGAACTTATCTTGAGCATTTGCATTATATGTCCCTTCGTAGGGATCTGAACTTATTACTGACCAGCCGGGACCGGTTGACCACGGACCAGAACTCCAATCGCCAGATTCAAAGCTGTCAGAGAAAATAGTTGCATCTTCTGCATCTGAGATGGGATAACTTGTTCCGGGGTCCATAAATTGGATCGCAGGTAATATTACATTACTCTCATTTCCCGTAACAAGGGAGATATCAGAAAGTATAGTTGGCGGGATATTTCGAACCTCGAATGAGATAATATATTCTCCCACCCCAAGATCGTCATCACGTACTCGAATTGTAATATCATAAATATCGCGATCAGTTCCACCGGTTATATCATCACGGTAAAAATGCTCATATCTGGGTATCCCTTTATCCGAGCCAAAGCCAAGATAGAAATTCTTGGTGCCATAAAACATTACATCGTATTGATCATCCACATAACCCGTCCAAACAATTGCGGTTCCACGGTCAGGATAACAGTTCGGTCCATGCCCAAGTAAGTTTGGATAGTATTGTGAGAAGTATTCACCACTACGTGTAATTTCAAGGGGTTCACTGAAAACGCCATTTGTTGACTTCTCACACAGGTTTATTGAATACGGGGATCCACCGCGCCAAGCAATAAATACATGTCCCTGCTGGTCGGTAGCTATTGTTGGGTCAAGATGATAATAAACATCATCATCAGTAATATTGATTATTTCTTCCCATTTGTTTGTTTCTTGAGCATACATTTGATAACGGATGTTCGAGCTGTAACCCCACCAGTTTTGGTTTCGCTGTAACCATGTAATATGAACGTTTCCGTAGATATCGGTAACAATACACGGACTCTCGCTTTGGAAATAATATCCACCAGTAGCATTGGTTAACAATAAAGTCTTTTCCCAGGTGTCTATGGATGCGGACATTTTTCTGTAATAAATATTATGTGTTTGACTCCAGGGAGTATATCCATGCCAAACCACATGAATATTATTGGAATTATCAATTGCAATTGATGGTTGATAGTAGTCCGACCCAGAGGTGGTTGTTGAATCGTAGATTAAATCAATGAAAGTACCACTTAAATCATCGTTTGTATTTGTGTATCGAATTGCATGTTCGTATGTTGTAGTATATGTGCTATAACTATAACTATATTTATAAAACCTCCAGAGAATGTGGATAATATCATTAGAATCGATCGCAATTACTGGTTCTGAGTTATAGGTATAATAATAGTAACTCGATGAATCATCAACATATACACCTTTTTCGATAATCATGAAATTTTCCCAAGTTTTACCGCCATCGGAAGAGTTAGCATAACACACACTATCCTTGGAATTTATTGAAGTTCTACCTTGCCACACTACATGCAGTACATCCTTTGAGTCAATGGAAATACTTGGGTAATATTGATATTGATTGACAAATTGTGAGCTGGTGCTTACCTTATATTCTGTCCAGCTCAAACCATAGTCTTCCGAGATCGCAATGAATATTTGATTATAATTGGATATCCCTGAGTCGCGGTGAGACAGTACAGTATATAATATCCCGTTGCTGTCTGTAATAAGTTTCCGACCGCCAGTATAACCAGTAACCGAACCGGTATATACATTTTGTTGAACTGTAAGAATATCACCACCTACGCCTACTTCTACAAAATCGTTATCTTTCCAACCAGTTGTCCTACCATCACCCCAATCGATCTCATATTCAAAGCTCTCCGTTAATTCATCAAAGGCTAAATCATCAAATACAAATTCATCGAGAGCCACTAAAGATCCTTCATCAATTCCATAAGTTAGATCCGGTGTGACAATACCTCCACTAACCAACGGTGGTGTGTTTTTCACAAGTAGCTCGAAGATAATAGTGTCAATTCCTAAATCATCATCCCGAAGTGAAATTTCTAAATTATATTTATCTTCTGGTGAACTTGTAGGCATATCATCTAAATACATGTGAGGGGTAGTAATATATCCTAACTTGGGATTATTTCCAACTTCATCCTTATAAGGTTTTATATCCGCAACGGTCCAATCAGTCACCGTACCATCACCCCAATCGACCTTGTACTCGAACGTCTCAGTAGGTACGAAAAGAGCCGGGTCTTCAAATATAATGAGGAGTTCATAATCTGTTTGTTCATAGGTGTTATTAATTGTATTATTAATCATTAAATCATTCTTGAGGTCCGGTGGAACATTCTTTATAAGAATAGTCGAACTGCTCCAGTCGACACCGTTCATATATTTAGGATTGCTGGGTAGCAGGCCTTCGGTATGGTCATCATCTCGGACATAAATCGTTACTAGGATATCATCTTCAATGGTGCCCAACTTGGGAAAGTCATCGTATGCTGTCATATTAAGTGACATATCTACATTATGATATCCGGAACCAAAGACGCCCCAACCGTTTTTACCCGTTATTGGTCCAAAGGTGCGAATGTTGTCCAACCAGCATTCAAAAGTATGTCCCGCAATATTAGTTCCATTCTCGCGTTCGAATAATCTGAATTTAAAAGTATGTTTTCCAGTAAATAATGAGACATCAACCTTAATGTTATCAATTTCACTATATTCTTCTGTTGTAGACCAAATACGGGTATTATCGATTAATGCTTCGACGATGTAATCATAACACCAGCTCTGACCCCAATAATAAAATTCATAGAGTTTACCTGTTTTTACATCGAACATTACTGTATCCACATTTGTAAAGTCCACTTCCTGCGAGAGCATACAATAATCTCCACGCTTGGTTACAGTGTTTGGCTTGGATTGGAGATAATATGATTTTATTCCTTCTGTTGACCAACTGTTGGTCGAGTCACCAGTTGTATAATCCATGATCACCCAATTTTCTGAAAATTCCCAATTAATTTCCCCATCTTCAAAACCGGGGTTCTTAAAAACCGAGACGGGATCTCCTAATCCAAAATCGCCTAACGAGTGCCAGCCAGTCCAATAACTATCACCTAACGAAATATTATATTCATAGGTATCATTTCCTGGGTCGAAAAAACTCAAATCACTAATGGAAATGGTCTCGCCTTCAAATATGGCTGTTGGCGTAATCGTTAGATTCTTACTATCAATTACTGGTGCTTTATTTTTCACATTAACGGGTATTAGATTACCCGGTTCAGTTAATAAATATTTGATTTCAAGTGCGGGTAGGTCGAAAGAATAACCGTGCATATAACCATAATAAGTGCCCATAGAAGTTGGTGCCTCGAAATCGAATCCGAAAGCAATATACCCATCATTTCGAGCTTCCTCTATTGTTCTTACACCCTCTTCACCCATATCGACTAATGTTGAGCCAACCGTCCAGGTGAGATCGAACAATCGTGTACCAGAGCCGGCTTCATTATATATTGTATTCCCGCTGGCAGTAATGGGGTCATTGGATAATAATCTAACACCAACTTTATCCACAGTTACATCAGATGCTATATATCCCGAAAATTTAACATTCTCAATAACTGCCTCAGGGGGTATGCTTGACAAATCGAACTTTGCCCAACCACGATAGTAATCATAAGTAGTTTGCCAGCGGACATAGATATAACTCGAGGTGATTTTACTTCCATAATTTGTGACATACCCCGTACCATAGGGGTACGCCTTGGATGGCGTGGCGGTTAATTTATAAGGTTTAGAAATATTCGTTGTTCCTCCATCATCATCTACTATAACCAATACTGCATTTCCAACGAAATTATCATCGAAAAACCATGTCTCCTTTGGAATAACCACCGTATTTGTTTCTGGTATAATATCCTGGGCTGCGCCATTTGCATCAAAGACTCCGTCGTTATTAAAATCCCAGAAATACGACCAGGTATCCTTACCTGGATCCGAAAATTCGAAATTTTCAAATGAGATTGTATTTGCTTCCCAGCTGGGGTCAGGTAATACAGATCCCGAGGAATGATTTAATTTTGGTGCTACATTTTGAACAGATACCGTAGTGTTCTCCATAGCCCAGCCCACTATGATCGTATCATTAACCATTAGAGTAACTGTTCCTTCAAAGTCATCATCCCACATATGGGTAAGATATGGACTGGTGGTTACTTCATCGACTATACCATCAAAATCCAGGCTGCTAAGCCAATCGAGCATACGGGTGAC
>CBFDAW010000211.1:0-5782 GCA_965602865.1 uncultured Thermoplasmata archaeon | reverse complement strand
ACCTCCTATTTTTTACCTTTTTACTTTTTTTATATATTCCCCTAATTTTTTTCCAACTTCTTTTACGTTCGCCAATTCTGAGTTATCCGGGATATATTTGATCTTGACGCCCACTTCCGGAAGCACCCAGTTCAGGTCCTTCATGAACTCTTCGAGCTGCCCTACCGCCTGGCCGCCCCAGCCGAACGAACCAAAGGCAAAACCGATACGCTCTCGCGGTCGTAAGCCTTTGATATATGTTAGGAACGCTCCCATAGTAGGAAGTATACCGTTATTAAGCGTAGGTGAACCTAAAAGGATAAGTTTACTATCATTAACGGTTGTTATTATATCTGAGATATGGTTTGTTTTGAGATTACGCATCGTAACAGGGGTCCCCGTCTCGAGTAATCCTTCCCTGAGTTTAAAAGCCATTTTCTTGGTGGAGCCCCACATAGAATCATAAACGATCAACGCTTTGTTCTCTGTTTCATAGCTAGCCCATTTAGTATATTCCTCCAAGATTTGGGGGATCATTGATCGCCAAATAATGCCATGGCTGGGTGCGATCATGTCTATCTCTAATCCACTGAGCGCTTCTAAGGCTTTATTGACTTGGTCGCCATATGGCATGACGATATTTGCATAATATTTCATTGCTTCTTCTTTTAAGATCTCCCAACCGATCTCGTCATCAAAACGCTCACTGCTTGCTATATGTTGGCCAAAAGCATCATTGGAAAGTAACAGCTTGTCTTCTGCGATGTATGTCACCATATTATCGGGCCAATGGACCATTGGTACATGGACGAAAGTCAAAGTCCGTTTTCCTATGTTCAAAGTATCCCCTGATTTGACTGCTTGAAATTGCCAGTCCTTTTTATAGTGCCTACTCAAGCCCTTTTCACCCTGTGTCGAGGTGATGACCGTTGTGTTTGGGGCATGCTCAAGTATCTTAGGTAATGAACCTGAATGATCCATCTCGACATGATTAGAGACAATGTAATCAATTTTAGCGGGGTCGATTATTTCTTTTATGTTTGCCAGCATTTCATCGAATAGATAATGTTTTACCGTATCTACTAATACGATTTTTTCATCCATGATCAGATAGGCATTATATGTAGTTCCGCGTTGAGTCAGATAGCCATGGAATTCTCTAATATCCCAATCGATTCCGCCTACCCAATAAATGCCCGGTTTGATGCCTATCCTATTCAAGCTTTCAACTCCAACAATTAATTCTTATTCTTTTTTTACTCCACTTTCTCAAATTCATTCTTACCAACGCCGCAGACGGGGCATACCCAATCATCCGGTAAATCCTCAAAAGTTGTTCCTGGGTCTATTCCATTATCGGGATCACCTTTCTCAGGGTCATAAATATATCCACATGCTGTACATTCGTATTTTACCATATTCTCACCTCCTTTCACTTTAGTTTTCCTAATTACTCTTCTTTTGTAGCTCTGCTTTCAAACACTTTTCACAGATACCCTTGAAATACCCTTGAACCTCCTCGATTTTATGTTTATCCTTTTGCATTTTATTAAGAAATGGACATTCAGTATGGGGACATCTACCCTCAAGATCTATTATAGCTCCACATTTATTGCATAGGAAGTGGTGGTGTGGGGTTATTTTGAAATCGTATCTGGATTCTGATTTTGAAATGGTTAATTCTTGGATAATATTATGTTTACTTAGAGCATCTAAGGAATTATAAATAGTAGTTTTAGATAATGAAGGATTCTTTTTTTTCAAATTTAAATAGATTTGGTTAGCACTCGGGTGTGTTCTATTTTTATCCAGATATTTTAATATCTCAAGCCGCTGCGGGGTAATTTTCAAGTCATGGGCTTTCAATAATTTAACAAATTGATCCACGGTAACCACTTCAGCATTGTACTGACTCTCAGGCGGTAATTAGTACAATTTGACACCGATTGCTAAATAACTATTTAAACATTTCTAAGTAACTTAGCGAGGTTACAATTTCTACTTTCGAAATGACTAATTTATTCCCCCTGACTCAATCCAAATCTCACAATATCTAACCGGAAGTAGATCAATTATTTAGATTATGATAATCAAATTTAAATTATATATAATTTATCATTCTCTACAACTCTCGACATGATACTAATTGACATAGGCCTTCATATGCTGCTTTGTTACCTAGGTCAAATGCCTTGAGATTCTGTTCAAGAGCTTTTTTGGGTACGGCTTGCTCTAAACCTTTCTTAAAAGCTTCGAGGGGTAGTGGTACCTCCGTTAAGGCAGATAATGCACCAATGAATACGGAATTCTCGGTCAACGGGTTACCTGCTTGGGTTGCTAAAGCCAAACCGTCTATAAGTGCTATGTTTGATGTGATGACCTTTACTTTTTGCAGGATTTCATCTAGTTCAATAAAATCTGTGCGCTTTTCTTTTAAAAGTACTTGAATCTCCGTTACTGGATGGATCATTCGTTTATTCATGATTATTACACCCGACTCCTTAATATATTCGATATAACGCAATGCTTCCATCGCTTCCAAAGCTATAATTGCATCAGCTTCACCATAAGGTATCAACGGTGAGATGTTTTTGCCACCTATGCGCATGTGAATATAGATCGTACCACTCCGTTGGGACAGCCCGTGAAGCTCGCCGGTTATTGCTTTGATCCCTGCTTCCGCACATGCGTAACCTATCGCATTAGATAACATTACAATACCTTGGCCGCCCACGCCCACCAGTACCAGATCGAAGCCATTTTCTTCAGTATTCTTTTCCTCTCGGTTCATTGTCCCACCTCCTTGGCATTTTGTTCATTTGTAGCGGTTGTATTTTCTGAGCCTAATTGGTGTATCATTCCGAAGGGACATAGCTTAGCACACACACCACAACCGACACATATCTCTGGCAGGATATGTGATGCACGGTCATCGGCATCGAAAGTTATTGCGGGACAATAGAAATCCCTGATACAAGTATGTGGTTTTTTACAATTTTCCTTATCAACTTCGTTGGGACTAATCGGGATGCCTTGCTTCTTTTGAATACGGCCGGAATGGAGTGCACACGACCTTCTGGAGATTACAACTGCTGGTCCATTGAAGTCAAAAGCTTCTCTTAGGACCTTAACATTGTTTTTAACATCATATGAATCCATAATTGCCAAATGTTCAACACCTATTCCTTTACATACATTTTCAATATGGATTTTTCGTTTACCCTCTGGCATACCACGGCCTTCTGGGGTACTCGGATGAGTCTGCTGGCCGGTCATTGCGGTCACTTCGTTATCAAGAATTATAAGCGTGATATTGAGATTATGATATACAGCATTTACTAATCCAGGCAACGCCGCATGGAAGAATGTGGAATCACCGACAACTGATAAAACTTTATCCTCCAACACTTGTGCCATACCCGCACTTAACCCTAATGATGATCCCATAGATAATAAAGAAATGGACATATTTAATGGTGGGAAATATACCATCGAATAACAGCCAATGTCATTATTGAAGACGATATTCATCCCGCGCATAGCCTGGCGAAGCGCCCAAAAGGTCGCTCTGTGCGGACAGCCGGCACAAAAGGTCGGCACCCTGATCGGAAGAATTGCCTTCAGTTCTTCTGCGCGTTTTAAAACCGCATCATAATCTATTGTTGGTTCAATGTTCAGTGCTTTGGAAATGCCGTTCACTACAATGGGCACATTATATTCCAATGCCTCACTGAAATGGTCCGAATCCTTACCCAGGATCGAGAGAGCCAGACCAGCATCTTTTGCTATCCTCTTTGCAGAATGCTCCAAGTAGGGAGACAATTCCTCGACCACGATCAGTGTTTTAATTTTTTTCATGAATTCAATTATTTTTTGTTCAGGTAACGGATAAGTTGTTCCCAATCTTAGTATAAGTGGTTTTATGTTCAGTTTATTACAGGCGTCAACAGCATAACAATAACCAATACCTGAGGTTAATATACCAATATCGGAGTCCCCACCTCCATTAATTGTAATATTATACGGTGAGTCAGCAAATTCAGCTTTTAATATTTTCATCTTTTTTAATAAGTTCAACTTATTCTTACGGGCTTCATCACCAACCGTAAAATAATCACCACCCACCTCTGACCATTGTGATTTTTTAAATGGTTTACGCTCCATGGGTCCCAGCTCGATCATCCCGCTCTGATGGTTAATCCGAGTGGTGGTTCGGATAAGAATGATTGTTTTATGCCGCTCGGAGATCTCAAAGGCATCTTTCACCATGTGTCGCGCTTCGGCGGGATTGGATGGTTCAAGCATTGGTATATACGCATTTGTTGCAAAAAATCGCCCATCCTCCTCACTTTGAGACGAGTGGCAGTGGGGATCATCTGCAACGATCATAACTAGTCCGCCTTTGATACCTGTGTAACCTAACGAAAAATATGCATCAGACGCAACATTTAATCCCACGGATTTCATGGAAGTTAGCGTCCGAAAACCGCACATTGAACCACCTGCGGCGGTTTCAAGGGCCACTTTCTCATTTGTTGCGATCGTGAACTTATAGTCAAAGTGCGGCTGCGCTCTATTGAATGAATCCAAGATCTCGCTCGTCGGTGCACCGGGATAGGCTGAAATCAATTTTACATCAGCTTCTAATGCACCTCTAACCATCGCTTCGTTACACATTACGAACACTGTTTTTTGCTCAGTATTAATTATAGATTCTAACGCGATACTAATCCCCCCGACTTGAAATCGGGTATATATTATAAAAATTTTTGTAAATCATCTCCATTCTCTTGATTCTTAATCAAATGATTTTTCTTTATCAGAATTAGATATTCCCAATAGCTCCAGCATTTCAGATATATCGCTTGTTGGTTTCTGACAAGAATAGTTATGACAGATATAAACCATGATGTCATCCTTTGGTGCTAGCTTTGGTAAGTTGATATACTCAGAAGTTTGTGGTTTAGTGGGTCTATAATTTAGGTGTATGATTTTATTCGGTAAAAAATGCGTTCTTAATGTCTTTAACATCTCTTTTGTCTTTTTTGCTGATCTATCGCCTTCGATCAATATTTCATAGCTAGGACCTGTTATAAAGTCTAATCCTATCATTAAGAAGGTGCTGGCAATTGGCTGCGGTTTAACCTCTGAAGAAAAAGTCTGACCTAGCTTAGCCGCCATAGCTTCGAGCTTTGGATTTTTAGTCAACCGACTTAACCTTATTAGATTCAAAAATGCAACCGAATTACCAGATGGAATTGCTCCATCGTAAATCTCCTTTTGGTTAATCAATAGCTCCTCAGAAGTATCTGCAGAAAAATGAAAGCCACCAAATTCAGCATCCCAGAAATGGTAAATTAATATATCATTCAATTTAATTGCGAAGTTCAGATATTGTTCATCAAATGTAGTTTCATATAGCTCAATTAAGCCCCAGATCAGAAACGCATAATCATTAATGAACCCATGGATCGCGCTCTCACCCGCTCTATACCGGTGAAGAAGTTCACCGGTTGGGGTCAACATCTTATTTTCAATGAATTCCACCGCTTGCTCTGCAGCATTTGAATATTGGTCATCTGAAAAGGCTTGGGACGCCTTGGCGAGTGCGGCAATCATCAAACCGTTCCAATCGGTCAAGATTTTATCATCCTTATGTGGATGTGCTCGCTTATTACGATGTTTAAATAATTTTGTTCTAATTCCATCAATGTTTTTCTCTAATTCATTTTCTGATATTTTTAATTGGTTAGCTACATCTGTAAGAGATTTTGTTAACAAACTAACCAATCCATTCTTAAAA
>CBFDAW010000210.1:0-5789 GCA_965602865.1 uncultured Thermoplasmata archaeon | reverse complement strand
ATATTTCTAACGGTTTTGGATTTCTTAAAATACTTAATAAATTAAAATCGAGGTAATAAAAAAGAAAGAACAAAACAAAAAACGCCAGAGGCAACTTTAGAAAGCTGAAGATGATGGCAAATCATATTAAAATATTACTCCAGAGGAATTAAAAATGATCCGAAAGAAAAATATTAAGACAATATCATCAATGGTTATTATATTATTTTTACTAATAAATCTACTTCCTACAATGTCTGGAAAGGAGATTGAAACGTTCAGCAATGAAGGCGGTTTATCGAATATTACATATGATTTAAAATTTGACACTGAGACCGAAATTGCCACAGAAGCATCGGGATATTTTAAAATTCCGACCAATCGCGGTGAGATTAAAAGTGCAAGCCTGAAAATCAAATGTTTACCCGATACCGATGATAAGAATAGTTACTTGAAGGACCCGAGGTTAGATATTGGTATAGATGGTGACTATGAATGGCGGTTCAATGAAAAAGGGTTTGGTGATCCTGGACATCAATACGAGTTCTCCACGGGTACACCCAGGCGTTTGGTAATGACTGCAAACCACGGTGCCCAGAACTTTGATAATCGGAGTTATATTTTAATCCCGACAACTGCTGAGATACAGAGTGCCAGTATGGATATCCACGGTGGTCCGGGGCAATACACTGAAGATATAATAGTAGCAATGTATTATTATAATGCAAAAATGTATTATACAAAAAGTAACCGTGATGGAACATTCACCACTTTAGAAGAATACGCTGATTTGGCACCTGGATATAGCTATGGTGTGGGTTTAGGTGACTTTGATGATGATAATGATCTGGATATAATCTATGGAGTAAAACAACGCACCTCACCTGCGGCAGATTTTTACTATCTAAGAAATATTGGAGCTAGCCCTGCACCGTGGGGGAGTAACCCGATTATGGACCAAGTAATCATCGGAAGTATCCCGGCTACTGGCAGTAACTATCCACGGGATATTACGGTGGAGGATTTCAATGGTGATGGGATATTAGACTTCATCACCAGTATTGGAGGCACTTTATATCTCTTCAAAGGCACAGGGGATGGTAATTTCGAGATACCGGTAACGCTGAGTGTAAGTTATTCAGGTACGGCGTATGGTAAGGATGCTGCAGATTTCAATAACGATGGCTACATGGACTTTGTGGTCTGTGGGTCGTCCGGTGGGAGTGTTATGTATTTTGAAGGTAGAGGTGATGGCACGTTCAAGTCACCGGTCAGTGTTCCCCTGGGAAAGGGTACTTCGCAATACGCGGTCATTGCCGGTGATTTCAATGATGATTATAACCCGGATATAATCTCAAAAGGTCGTGAAAGCGGGTCCGCATCAAGACCATATCAAATGACACTTGCCAAAGGTAACGGCGATGGTACATTCGAAGACGGTGTGGATACCAATATTGACCCATATGCATATTATGGCCCATACTCAGGTGATGGATTTGATTTCAATTATGACGGTTATCAAGATGTAATTATTAACCGTTATAGATATTTATATTACTATGAAAGCTTGGGCAACGGAAATTTCAAGGCTGGTAAAGATCTTGGATTTATAAGTTATAGTTATTCGACCGCCACCTCCCCCCGCGTATCGCTTGGCGGCTGCCAGAACCTGGAATTTAATATTGGCGAAGACGGTACCACGGAACGAACATTCACCGGTGAATTTGGTGATTTTACCAAAAAAGTTAATTTCGGAAATGAACTGCAATCGTTAATAGACAAGCCAAATAACGGTTTTGAGATAGTCACAGATGAATATGGTAAT
This sequence comes from uncultured Thermoplasmata archaeon, assembly GCA_965602865.1. GTDB lineage: Archaea > Thermoplasmatota > Penumbrarchaeia > JAEHCK01 > JAEHCK01 > CBFDAW01. Next base: position 3,985 of record CBFDAW010000210.1, on the reverse strand, counting down.
AAGATGTACAAAGTTCCAATCAGATTCGATTCGGATACAATTGGTAGTGTGATGCTGCAAAACCTGGACATTAAGTACGAATACACCGCAACAGTAGAGCAAATTCCACCAGAGCGTTATAACTTAACCACTGACCTAAACGATCTTTTACCTACGGATAATAATAAAAGTCAAGAGATCAATGTTTATTTAGCCATATACTCGGATACACCTGGTTCTGTCGTGCTTTCGGACCTTTCCATAGAGTACAACGGTGCACCGGAGTGCGCCGGGATAGGCATGGATAATTATCATGTGTTCGGCTATGAGGACCATGACGGAATCGCATTGGTGAATAACAGTAATGATTCTGAAGAGGAGCCGATAGAGCTGAATCTGACGCATTACTTCACGGATGACTATGATAACCCGAATAACCTGACATATGAAATATATAGCAATTCCGACCCAAAACATATTGAGTTATCGTTAACCGATGAATTTCTATTACATGTAAATAGCACATTGGTAAAGGATTGGTTCGGCACGGCGCAGGTAGAAATCCGGTGTAGCGATAGCGAGGGCATCGAAACAAAATCCAATGAGTTTGAGATACACATAGAACCCGTGAATGACCCGCCGGTGGCAAATAACCCGCTACCGAACATTAATGTCCGTGAGAAGCATGCGAAGACGCCAATCGATCTAGATGACCCGAATAAGGAGTACTTCACTGATATTGATAATGAGGTCCTGTATTACCGTGCTATACTCTTGGACCCTGAGGAGTATGGTGACCATCTAAATGTGAGCGTAGACCCAACCACCAATCTATTATATGTGACCTCTATCAGCGGCTATGCGCAGAATATTGAGGTTGGTGTGTATTGTCATGACAATATCGATATCCTAACCATGAGCCCAAGTGAGCTGGTGCAGATAATAGATGTGTACCAGATATTATTGGTGAACATTACCAGCTTTTCTGATACGTTCCCGCCCCAGTGGTTACCAATTACTATCCCCCCAATCCCGGAGGACGAGCCGAAAGAGAGGATCTTGAACCTGAAAGATTATGTCTTTGACCCCGATGATGGTATTAAGAATTTGACCTTCAGTATTTATTCGTTATCAAAGAGCGGATACATCGATGTGAGATTAGATGAAGATGGATATCTAAGTGTTTACCCTAAAAATGACTTTGACGATACTGCAAAACTCACCTTGGCAGTGACCGATGACGAGCACAATTATGACCTAACGACCGTACCAATTTCGATCATCCCGAGTAATGATTTACCCATAGTGGACATTGTCGAACCGGGAAACGGCAGCAAGGTCTACGGAATGGCCGAGATCATTGGTTCGGCATATGATGCCGAGAACGAGCTGGAGAAAGTGGAGATTTGTATAGGCGATGACGGAGTTTGGGAGCCGGTGAACGGGTCAACGTATTGGACTTATGACTTAGATGTAACTAGTTACTTGAGCAAGCATAAAGGCGCAAATATGTTATTGGTTAAAGCCCGAGCCGAGGATGGTACCGGTAATAAGTCGTTTTTGGATAAAGCATATTTATACATCGGTCATTCAACAGCAGACGGTGATGGAGATGGCATACCCGATTACATTGACAGGTTCCCGAATAACCCGAGCGAGTGGGAGGACAGTGATAATGACGGACATGGCGATAATAGTGATAAGTTCCCGAATGATGTAACGCAGTGGAACGACACGGATAATGACGGGTTCGGAGATAATCCTAATGGCAACTCACCGGACCGCTTCACGTATGACCCGACGCAGTGGGAGGATCTAGACTGTGACGGTCACGGGGATAATCCATGGGGTAATGTTGGGGATCATTATCGAAATGACCCGGAGCGCTGGAAGGGAAAAGATACTGCAGGTGCACAAACCGAAACGGCTTGGGAGAATAATATATTTCTCTTAATGATATTAGGATTAATAATTACTCTGATACTTACTGTTTTAATTTTCATAAGATATGTAATCAATTTAAATAGAAGTAAAAAAATTAAAGATTAATAATACGCCCTGGTGGACGAGCTCAGGGATATATGACTCGTCAGGAACTACAATTAATAACAACTACCGTAAATACGGTTTAGGGTGATATAATGAAAAAGGCAATATCAATAATAACAATCTCATTATTTGTTCTTAATGCTATTTTCATCTTAGGAACGAGATCTCCAGTAGAGAGTGAATTCCTGGATGAGTTAGGTAATCCAAATGATGGCGAGGGCAGAATAATAGTTCTAGATGGTGAGGGTGGACAATTATTTGATGGTACGACTTATTTTGATTTTCCATTAGGTCAGGGGTCGGTCCTGGATGCTCAGTTGAATATTACCGTGTTAGAGCATAATAATAGTTATCCATTGAATCCAACGGTCAATGTTGGACTGGATACCGATGTGGAATGGGAATTTTCCGGGACGGGATATGGCCAGATGGGATATCAAGAATATTTCAAAGACAGCTCTACAAAACATACTATCTCATTTACCAATCCGGGAGGCGGGTCGGATCAGACTTCTCTTATTAAACTTCCCGCCAGTGCGGAGGTTACTAATGCCGATATTTCCATGAAAGGTCGTTTCAGCCAACCGGATTTCACAAAGTTTCAAACCGGTTCTGAAGACGGGTTCAAAGGTGCGAGATTTGTTGAGATAGGCGATATTGATGACGATAGCGATTTGGATGCCGTTGTTAGCTCCGAAATATTGAATAAAGTAGTATGGTATAAGAACGATGGTACGCCAAAAGATGAAGAGTGGGAGCAGTTCGAAATTTCAAATACACTTAGTAAAGCCTGGGCGTTGGATATTGCAGATATGGACAATAATGGCGACTTAGATGTAGTGGCTACGAGCAATGACGCAAATAATAAATTCGGAATTTACTGGTATGAAAATGAATATGGCAATGGCACCTCATGGAAAGCACATCGGATAGACCCCGTAGCCAATTATACCTATAACCCGGAAAGTATAAACGTTGCCGATATCGATAATGATGGCGATAATGATACCGTCGTTGGTTCCAGGCACAGCTCTAATGGTGGTGTGTATTGGTACGAGAACGCAAATGGAATAGGCACCTCGTGGAATAAGCATATAATTTATAATGATATTTCTGCCAACAATGAAGTAAGAGATATTGATGTGATGAATATCAACCATACCGCCTCCAGTCGTCTCGATGTGGCTGCTACATTATATGCTCAAAGTGCTATCGTCTGGTTTGAGAACGATGGTAACCCGATAAGTACGGTGGGTAATTGGAACCGGCACGATATTTCTACCAGCAGTGCTAATCCATTGCGTATCGTAATCGGTGATATTAATAGTGATAATAGAAACGATGTAGTGGTTGGATACTACCAGTCAAATAATATCCGGTGGTACAGGGCACCTACCGATATTTACAATTCTTTATCATGGAGTACATATTATAGTGTAGGTTGGCTATGGGAAATAGATGATATCGCAATTGCCAAAATCAATGACGATGGTTACGTTGATGTTGTCGCTACATCTACTTATTATAATTATTTGTATTATTTCCGGAACCGCAATAGCGGGGGTACCAGTTGGAGCTCTTATAGTATAGATAGAAATATCAATGCAATGGGTTTAGCAGTTGCAAATATTGATAATGATGCGAATGGTAATGACATCGTGGTAACAGGATATACTAGTGCAGAGATCAGGTGGTACAGGAACGGTGGCGGATCATATCCCGGCTGGGAGGTATGTACCATCGATGAAAATAACTTAAACGGTCCAACAAGTATCTTCATCGCGGACATTGATAGGGATGGTGATAATGATACTATAGCGCTGGGTAGTCGTGGTGGTGATGTAATATGGCTCGAGTCGCCCGATGACCCGACAAATACTTCTCAACAATGGACTGTTCATGTGATCGAGAATTATCTGAATGGCGTTTGGGAACTATTCGTGGATGATATAAATGG
>CBFDAW010000209.1:0-5842 GCA_965602865.1 uncultured Thermoplasmata archaeon | reverse complement strand
AACGCCCCATGAATGTAATGTTGGTGTTAGACCCCAATCATTGCCGATTAATGTTGCGTTTAATTTAATCGATGGATATTTGGTCGGGTCGATATATGATATATCGAACTCACCACCAGTAATATATGTGTTCGACCCGGGTATCTGTTGGTTATTTGTGGCGTTTAAAATCCGGATGAGAACGGACGAAACGCCCGGTTTTGTTATATTAATAATTAGATTATTCCAGTTCATATCGGGTGATACATCTATTTGCTTTGATGTTAAAAAAGCTTGTAGAGTTCCGGGTGTGCGCTCAACATCCGAAATCCTAACCTCGTCAAGTAGCCCGTGGTAATATTTATCGGTATGCCCAGTACCATCATAATGATAAGTACCAAAAAATAGGTTATCCGGTCCTCTGCCACTATGTAAGCTTGCCCAACTGTAAGTTGATGATGGTGAGCCCACATTATAACTTAATTGTTGTTTAACACCGTCTATATAGAGCTTATTACCATTGCTTCCCATGACTGAGACCACGAAATGCCATTTATTATTTCTTGTATTGGTTTGTTTCGCGTAACCATATATTCTATTAGTATTCGAACCAGTAGAAGTTCTTATAAAATGTGACAGATCATAACCAGTATCATAAGAATTCCTCAATTCCATGAAACTAAACGCACGACCGAATTGGCCACCCGCAGGTCCTGTTGAGGTCGAGTTGGCAAGTTCTATTATCATTTGCCGGTCACCTCTTAATTGGCCGTATGGCTTGATCCAAAAACTGGTGGTATGGTTGTTTAAATCGAATTCATAAGAGGTAACTTTAACATAATCATCCAGCCCATCAAAATCAATTGATTTACCGAATCTTCCTGGGCCCCATGCAGGGGTACCATAAATTGTACCATCATTGCCACTAGTAATTTCATCATTGAGTGTTGTTCCGGAGCCTTCGTTAAAATGCCATAGTGCAACCGTACTATTATCCACTTGAAATGGTTGAAAGTCAGTTAGAATTTTCGCTTCTTCAGAACTTAAGTTCAAATTCTCACTTTTGCTCCAATCAATCCCCGAATCATCCTTAAAGCTATCCACCCAACTACCACCATGTGCATTGTTTTCGAATAAGACACTTTCGCCCAGCGGTCCACGTGAACCATATGAAATACTCTTTTTATCATTCCAAATATGTCTCTCATCATTCTCGATTATTTCGTTATCTACCTCTTTTGAATTTTCTTTGAAATCTTTTGATTCATATTTGAAATTGTAACTACTTACCAGAAAGAAAACAACAATAGTAATAGCCATAACTTTTTTATAAACCACCCCAGACACCTCCTAAGAGTTATATATATATACCGAATAATTATATAATACTTCCTCGGGCATTTACCTTTCTATTAAACCATATAATTTTTATAATCATATCCTTCGAAATATCAATGAGCAATAGTTTAACTATTAATATCTCATTCCATATTTTGATGGCTAATGTTATCTCTTGAGATCATGATTATTTTAATAATCCTCATGTTCTTAGTCGCGTTTCTTTATTCTAATCTTGGCTTAGGCGGCGGGATGTTATATGTTCCGATTATGGTATTCGTGGCAGCGTCTATGGAGCGTTTAGAGATCATCCCGGTATCCTTATTTCTCTCATTCATGACTCAGCTGCCGGCGTGTTACACACATTATAAAAAGGATTATGTAGAGTTAAAGCTGGGGTTACTCCTAGGTGTCGCAACTTTGCCGGGCGTGATACTCGGTGTAGTTCTGGGTCTACAAGCGGATGATACGCTGGTTTATTGTCTATTTGCAATGCTGATGATTATTACTGGCATCAAGATGGTGTATGATGTGTATAAAAAGAGATTTGATGAAGAGTTGCCAGATAAAAAATATTCAACTCTTCAGCTATCAGCCGTATTTTTGATTTCCATAGGCACTGGTGTAGTTTCTGCGTTCTTTGGTGTAGGTGGCGGGATCATTACCGTGCCGGTGTTGATCTATATTCTTGGCTTGTATCCACGGCGTGCCATTGGTACCTCGGCGCTCATGATATTATTAACTTCCATAACCGGATTCATTTGCTATTGTTTGCTTTCAATAAATTGCTGCCGAGTTTCTGGCATTATCGTTCGCTCAGTACCACCAGTATCGTATACTCTCGCCATCATTCTTGGTCTGGTGGTAATGCTAGGCGCGTATCTCGGTTCGAGCTGGGGGCTAAAATCACTTAAAACAAGAAATGTCCAGATAATATTTATTGTCATACTTTATATCGTGGGAGTGCAGCTATTGCTCAAGGCTATGGGATTTATTTAATCTGATTGAAGCTCTAAGTTTTACTTATGCTGTTGTCTATATGTCTAATCGAGCATCCTAAGATATAAGCAAACTTTATTCAATTACAAATTATAAAAGAATCAAAATTGATTATTCCTCACCAAAATAATACCCGCATTTTGTGCATTTGGTTTTCTGTTGCTCGAGCATGAAACCACATGATGGACATTTTTTTGCATTGTGAAATGCTTTATGGCCACGTCTAGGTGGTTGTGGAGGCGTGGGCATGCCCATGGGTATGGCCGGAGGCATTAGATAAGGGGGTGGATAGCCTGAATAAATCGGTTTAACCAAACCCCATTGAATTCTTTTCCAGGCAATATAGAACGATAATGAAAAGATCGCCCAGGGGAGGATAGAAACTGCAATAAATGCTAAGCCGATCAAGAAATAATTATTTGAATATCCAAATATGTCCGCGTTCGTACTGGTTAATAATAATAAACCTGAATTAAGAATATAAATAAAAGTAAATAATATTGCACCTCCGAATAAGAATTTTAATGCCTGTTCGTCAAGAAGTAATTTTAACATAAATATAAATCCAAGACTGTAACAAATAGATGAAATTAATCCACTAACAATGCTAATTTCGTTAGGTATCATGCTTACGATAAAACTCGTAAAAAATCCGATTAAAAGTAATGCAAGAGATTTTTCTAGGTTCTTAGTGTGCACCTTTCCAAATTCGCCACGACTAGTGAATAAAAAAATTAAACCCATGAAGATTAAGAGAATTACAATAAATATTAAAATTACAAAGCCACAGAGGGGTCCTATATATCCTTGGATTACTTCAAATGCTTTTGGATCATTTTCACTTTGTCTTTCAATAAATTCGATTAGATCATCACGAATAATAAAGAATAATATCACGCTGATTAATTGCCAGGTACAATACAAAATTAAGCCATAAAAAAAGTATTTCAACCCTTTTTCGGTCTTTAACTCCATTTTTGGCTGACTGTACATAGAAGTTCATCTCTGGTTTGATGTGATTTCTGATACATTATATAATGACAATAAGTTGCAGAGTAATATTATTTATTCCCGTATAATGAACTTAGATTAGTTTTATCATATATATTAATCGATCATCATCGATCATTTTCGGTTCGATCAATACCTCGGCACCCAGTCTAAGCTGGGTCTCATCTTCGGGTGGGTCTTCGACCCATGCAAGTAATCGCCCACCTTCTTCGAGGTCCACTACACCTATCGTATATGGTACTTTTGTTTCGAATCCCGTAGGCGCCGCATGAATCGTCGTATATGTCAATAGTTTTCCCTTACCACTGTATTCAAACCATTCCATCTCGGACTCAGGTGCTAGGCACTTCACGCACTCAGCACGCGGCGGAAAATAAGTTGTGTTACATTTTTTACAGTGCATACCCTTTAATTTACCCTCTTTTAAATGTTTCGTAAAATCTGAAACCTTTGTAAAAGGTACAAAATTTACCAAGCCAAATTCATCAAATCCCATACTCGTCACCTCGTAATTATTTTATCCTCTTACAGTGTTACCACACCACCTTATTATCGTTTGAATATGCTCACAAAGCAGTATTGACCTATCCCCCCGACGTTATGCGCTAACCCCAGTTCTGCACCATCCACCTGCCGAATTCCAGCTTCACCACGCAGCTGTTTTACCATCTCAACGACCATAGATGCACCGGTAGCGCCGACGGGGTGACCTTTTGCCTTTAAGCCACCATCAACATTTACTGGAATTTTGCCACCTAAATATGTTTGCTTCTCTTCAATCATAATTCCGCCTTGACCGCGCTCGCAAAAGCCTAAATCCTCATACGCCAGAATCTCTGCAATGGTAAAGCAATCGTGAACATCCGCAAAATCGATATCCTTTGGCTCCACTCCTGCCTGTTTGTACGCCTCTCGTGATGCGATGACCGCACTGGGGATGCTAATTAAGTTCTCCCGCCGGAGCACGGACATGGGTGCTGATGCGCATCCTATACCCTCGATCCAAATCGGTGTATCTGTAATCTTCCGTGCACGCTCTTCACTGGCAAGGATCATAACGGCAGCACCGTCTGCATTTGCACAGCAATCAAAAAGATTGAGCGGTGATGCGACCATGCGAGCTGACTGGGCCTTTTCTAGTGTTATTTCCTTTTGAAACATGGCTTTAGGATTTTTTGCACCATAGAAATGGTTTTTCACGGCGACCATGGATAACTGGTCCTTTGTAGTGCCAAATTCGTACATATGGCGATTTGCATACATAGCATAGTACCCCGGGAAAGTGGTGCCGAACCCGGACTCCCATTGCACATCACCAACACGACCCATTAACGCCAATAACTCGGGAGTGGTCAGTTCCAGCATTTTCTGCACACCGAGTACCGCTACGACATCATGCAACCCTGCCTTGATATTCGCCCAGGCGGTGCGTAAGGCTGCACTACTTGACGCACAGGCTGCTTCGGTTAGAAATGTTGGTTTCGGGTTCATGCCTATATATTCAGCCACCACGCCAGGTAGGGAGCGTTGTTTATGGTATTCAGGAACGGATCCGATCACTGTTGCATCGATATCTTTAATCGTTAACCCAGAATCATATAATGCTTCCCGAAACGGTTCGAAACCCAATTCTTGAACCGTTGCATCCTCGCGTTTGCCGAACTTGCCATGACCTATACCAACAACAGCTACTTTCATATTATCACCGTGTAATTTCTTTTAATCCATAACCTCAATCTAGATGTACTGTCCGCCATCCACTTTTATAACTTCACCAGTGATGTGTTTTGCGTGGTCTGAACATAGGAACACCACCAGCTCGCCAACATCTTCAGGTTTACCCAGGCGCTTTAATACAGTTTCATCCAGGGCTAATTGCTTAAATTTATCCGGTATCTTCTCCATCATATCTGTTAAGACCATCCCCGGTGCTACTGCATTTACATTAACGCTAAATTTACCAAGCTCTTTCGCCAGTGCTTTGGTAAGTGCAATTATACCGCCTTTTGAGGCTGAATAATTAGTCTGCCCAAACTTACCCCGAAGACCATTGATAGATGTGATATTCACTATCTTTCCGTAACCTTGCTCCTTGAAGATTGGTGAAACTGCACGAATATAATTGAAATAGCCTTTAAGATTGATATCGATTACTGCGTCCCATTCAGCTTCCGACATTTTCCAAATAACTGCATCACGGTTTATACCAGCATTACATACTAGTATATCCAGTCCACCGAACTCAGTAACAACCTTATCAACCACGGTCTGGGCATCATTGAATACTGACACATCCGCCTGGATCGCTAAAGCACGCCTACCCATACTCTCCAGCTGCTTGACGACCGCTTTTGCCTCAGTGTCATGTTTCCGGTAATTCAGAGCTACATCCGCTCCAGCCTCGCCAAGCTTTAAACTGATTGCGGTTCCGATACCCATACTGCCACCAGTTACGATAGCGTGTTTACCCTCAAGATCTAATGTAAGCATATTCTCACCATAATAATAATTGTAT
>CBFDAW010000208.1:0-5844 GCA_965602865.1 uncultured Thermoplasmata archaeon | reverse complement strand
GAGTGCCCTTTTAATTTCAAAGGATTTTCTATACTTTATATACTATAAAAAAATGGCATTCGGAATATTAGTTATAATCTTGTTAGTAATAGTCAGCTTAGGGTGTACTGACAGTAGCGAGAATAATGAAAAAGAAGAAGCAACACCTAAAAGTGTCACTTTCGTTATTGAAAGTGATTATGAGGACTATATTGAAGTTGATATTGTAGTTTACGACAATAAGGAATCATACGAATTATATTACACAACGGTATTATTTTCCTCAAAACAAACAAAATCAACAAAGGGAAGCATAAAGACCGGTTGCAGTGAATATGCTTTCGGAGTTAGCACTTATGACCTCAGTGGGGATGAACTCGACACGGATGTTTTTACTGCGACTGCTTTAAAAAGCAATTACCAAGTTAGGATATTTTCTAGTGGTGATGTAATGTGGGTTCGTTAAATTTCCCCGAAGAAGTAGGGCAGTTTCTCTCTTTGGCATATCCCATGTATCTGCCCTGCTTTTTATTTTTTTGGAACAAACATACCAATTGAAAAATCTTATATTAAACTTATACAATTGAGTTTTGGGAGTTGATAAAAATGGAAGATAGATATACAGAATCTGAAAAGCATTTTGATAATCGACCACCACCCGATTATTATCCACCAAGATATCGGTCTCAAGCATGGAGATATTATCCAATGCTGGACTTAATAAGATTAATAATAAATATGGTTGGAGTAATGATTATTTTTGTTGGTGTAATCGGCATTGGATATTGGATACATAGTTTTGGTGAGGATGTAGAATCTGAAAAAGAAGCAAGTTTTGAAGATAGCATGGAAAGGTTGGGAAATAGTGTTATTCTAATTGGAGTTGGGGGAATTATATTAGGTATAAGCTACTTTATAGGAGGAACTGCTAAATTTCTAAAAGGTAAATATGAAATAATGGGGTATCGAAATGATTGATTTGATTCAGTGTAAAAAATGTGGAGTTAAAAAACGAAAATAATAAAACTTGGTCGAGCTAAAGGAGGTAATTAATTGAGAAGTGAAAAAGAACTTAAAGAACTTAAAGAAGAACTCGAAAAACTTACAGGTTTTATAGCAGACAATGACATCTATCAGGAAGAGCATGAAGATAAAGATACGGTCTTTTCAAACGACGTAACTAATACTATATCCTGGGTTCTAGAAGAAATACAAACCGAAAGTTTTAGAAGTGATAGCTATCTTAACATAGCCAATCTTAAAAAAATAGCTAAAAAGATAGAACAAAAAACAAACAAGAAATTAGAGGATTATGAATGATTTGAAATATACCACTCTGAATGAGGTGAAATAATGTCTTACACAGATAGTGAACGGAAAGATGTATTTAATTTATTTAGAGATAATCCAGGAAAGTATTTTACACAAGAACAAATAAAAGAAAAATGTAATATTAGCCTAGACACTATTGAAGAGATATTGTTAGATCTAAAAGATGACCACTTAATAACGAGAAAATATCAATTAAATCCAGAAAAAAAGTAAAAACCTTAGAGTTACAGCCGAGATTTACTGTTTTATGTGGAAAATTCATAGTGCTGGCACCCGTAACAAAAAAACATATTAGAGTTGCAATCTTTTATAAAATTGTTAGTTTAAGCTGGATTTTGAGTGATCTTTTAAGGAATAGAATAATCTCAAAAGACACTGAATCAACACGTTAAAATACTATTCGATATACATTTCTGGAGCGTAAATGTAATATATCTCTAAGTTTTATCATTAAAACCCAATTTGTGTACATGGCTTAAACTATATATACTATTATTATATTAACTTGAGAATCAATTGATAACTCACTTGAGTTAAGCATAAATAGGTAAAATTTACCGCCGAGCATGTATATAGTCAACAAAAGTTCGAACACATTGGAGGAACCAAAAATGAGCAGTAAACTAGTAAGAAAAGCAGTTTGCCTACTTTTAGTTGCGGCAATGGTACTATCCACTTTCCTGGTGCTCCCGCTCGGGTTCGCTGGTAGAAGTGGTACAGGAACGTATGAAATAGATGGGTTGATCATGTATCATAAGACCCAAGATATCGACGCACCAGTCGCAGGGGCAACTGTAATCCTCTATAACCTTACCACCGGCGTGCAACGAGTTGTTACATCTGATGACAATGGCTATTTTATTTTTGATAATGTACCGCCGGGTCATTATCAGGTGATTGCAAAACCACCTAGTATTAATCATCTTACAATAGATGGACTAAATGGGAGTAGATCGGGCATAATCGAAATCGATGATAAGAGTAAAGGTATTGAGCCATTATTCCTTAAAAAAGTTCCCAGTACCCCAGAACCAATATATACTTTACAGGGATATGTTGGACATGTCGTAGATGGAAATTTTTATACATTAGCAAATGCATCAGTCACACTTAAAAGCCAGGACTATTTAGGATATACTATCTCCGCTAAAAAGACCAACGAAACCGGTGAATATATAATTGAATCGTTCCGTGGGTTATACTGGCTCTGGGCTACTGCTGACGATTATCAATATAATATCACCGAAATCGACCTGAATAAAACACAAATTCTGAATTATAATATTACCTTACCCTCAAACGAATCACTTATTAGCGGATATATAACGTTCATTGAAAAACCGGAGGGAATAAAGGGTGTCTCGTTCTTATATGACATAGATCACGCTGAATATATCCAAAATACTTTCCCAGGAACACATTTCTTAATCAAGGCATACCATGGAAATTTCACCTTAATCCTTCATGTACCCGGATATCAACCATATTACTATCCCAATATTATCAAATTAAATGCGACAAACAATTCATTTAAACTTCCACCCTTTCCCCCATTACAACTGACCAACGATGAGAAAATAGTTACCACATTGACTTTCCCCGGTAATAATTGGAATAATGTACATTTTACCACAGATTGGACATTGAACCATGACAGTGAAATCTTTGGATTAACACTTGTGGACTACGGCGACCCGGTCACTATCGGCTGTCCGCGATTCCAGGTCGATAATGAACCGGTGATCAATGGTAATTCTAATGGCGAAGTGGATGCTTCCGAAGTCACTAACTTTACCGCCTGGCTTAACAAACGCGGACCATACCATCTATATACTAACGAATTCTTTAAAATCACCAATGCATCGCTGAACGAATACACATACTTCAACTGGAAAAAATCTTCTCTTGATGTTTCAACTTCAGGGTTCGCTGGTGCATACGATTCGTCTAACTCAATGGTTATAACCACCAAACTGGACTATAACTCAAATAAAAAATTAGATTCGACAAAATATAAAATAAGATTCGGCAACCTTAGGCCTAATGAAGTGGTCGTATTCAATTTACCTTCGGGATACGAGATCAGCAATGTGGAATCATATGATAACGAAACTGTCTGGGTCAAAGCATACGATAAGTGCCAAATCAATGACTCGGTAATTATAAATGTTGAAAAATTAAAAGATCCCACCGCTGATATTTATGTACCCGAAGATTCCGATTACGTAACGGATCTTGAGAATATCACGTTCAATGCCTCAGGTTCATTACCTGGCAGCGGGAAAATCATCGATTATTCGTGGAACTTTGCCGATGGCACAACCGGGTCCGGATTGGAAGTTGAACATAATTATACTGACGCGGGCGTCTTTAATGTTACTCTTGAGGTGACTACGCAAGCGGGACTTTCTGATACGGATTGGATAGAGATTACCGTTGATAACACAAAGCCCGTTGGTGTTATCGAGTTCCAAAACGAAACAGGGGTTACGATTAACGAAGGTTTGGAAAATATTCCCGCGGAGGATTATATAATAACCTTCAACGCTTCAAAATCAACGGATACCATCGATGGTTCTACCAAGGGAAACATAGTAAGCTATTTTTGGACCTTTGGAGATACAACCGGCACTACCGGTGGAGGCGCGGTAACCAACCACTCGTATGACCACCCAGGAACTTATGAGGTTACACTGAATGTTACCGATTCCGCGGGGCATTACAGTGTAAAAACGCGTGAGATTAAGATCCTTGACCGGGAAGCACCGGAACCAAAACTGAAGGTACTGACACACAACGGTGGTGTAATTCGAATCTGTCATATAGATAAATGGATAATCCTGAACGCATCGATTTCCACGGATAACTTCGACGATGTTGAGAACCTGACCTTTAAATGGGATCTTAACCCGACCGATGATAGTGACGGAGATGGTATACCCGATAACGATGCCGATGCAACAGGACCAATTTACAATTTAACACCTGAACGCACGGGACGATACCCCATTGTGCTATGGATTACCGATACCTCGGGTAATGTGGCAAACACTACCGGATTACCCGCAGACGACTGGACCGTTGATATCATGGGTACTAACCTAAGGTTTGCACCTATTCAGGAAGAAATTAATAAATATATAAAATTCTCGAGGGAAAAACCTAAAGAAGGCGAGAAAGTAAAGTATACGGTAAATGTCACAAATTTGAATGACGTCACAGCATGGGATGTCATAGTAAGATTCTTTGTTGACGGTAAACAGAAGGATAGTAAATCTATTAAGAAATTGGAACAGAACGATTTTGAACTTGTGAAATTTACTTGGAAGGCATCCGGTGTTGATAAAAAGCATAACATTTCGTTCAATGTTACTCTGGAGTCAAACGAGAGTTTTGAGCAAATTTGGGACGATAACGATAGATCGATGCATACCGAAGTCATTTCAGAGCAGTTATTTGATACAGGCTGTCTAATTACCGTAGTAATAATCGTTATTATAGTAGTGGTTGTAATCGTGTATTTCTACCGCCGTCGACAGCAGGAGAAGGCGGAGTTAGGAAAACGCCGTGGAAAGAAAGGAAAACGAAAAGAGAAAGAAAAAGGGAAAAAGAAGGAGAAGAAAGGAAAAAAGAAGGATTAAAGATAGAAATATGTGAGTTTAATGTTATTAAGACGTGGTGCAGAGGCTGAGATACATTTAACTACATGGTTAAATCGTAAAGTTATATCAAAACATCGCGTACCTAAAAATTACAGGTTACCTATCTTGGACAATTCATTACGCATAACTCGTACCAAAAAAGAAGCAAAGCTCATCTCCACTGCACGACGGTTAGGAATATCTACACCAATAATATTCGATATTGACTTAGAAGAACATAAAATCATAATGGAATACATCGATGGTCCGAGAATCAAAGATATTATTCCCGAGCTGGATGATGATACACGCCATAAGATGTTCTATAAAATCGGTCAAGCGATCGGAATTTTACATAGAAATAATATAGTACACGGCGATCTTACAACATCTAATATTCTAAGGCGTGATGATAAACTTTATTTTATAGATTTCAGTCTGGGTGATGTTTGCGAGGATATAGAATCCAAGGGTGTGGATCTGCACCTATTAATGGAAGCTTTTGAAAGTACACATCCAGAGGTTATGGACGACTTCAAATTTATCCAGGAAGGCTATCAAAAAGAGTATAAAGACGCTCCGGAAGTGGCTGGAAAGATTCAAGAGATAATTAAACGGGGAAGGTATACATAAGTTGGATATAATGCTGTTATGTCGGGATGTTTGATAATTATTAATCGACCACTATAATATTATGACGATTATAATTTTGGGAAGAGGGCTGGACCGCTTTGATTTTATAATGAAATTACTCGCTGGTCCGAGGGGAAAACCGCTACGCAGTGCTATTAATTGAAGTTTTACATTTTATTAATTTTATTACTTGTAGAGTAAAAAATAAGGGTAAACCCCAAAACCAAATAATGCCAAATCAGGAATCATTGAAAAATCG
>CBFDAW010000207.1:0-5848 GCA_965602865.1 uncultured Thermoplasmata archaeon | reverse complement strand
ACGAAGTGGCTCCCGAACCCGAGGATAATGGAGTGATATATCAAATTAATTGAAGATTTGCGTGTTACTTATTTTATTTTGAGCTTTGAGGTTGAGATTTTACCCGGCAATTAAAAATCAATCGCTGGTGCGAGGGTACGACCGTTTTGCTTTCATGATAATATTAATCACTGGATCGAGGGCGAGAAGAAAAATTTCAATCAATTCTTGTTCTGTAAATAATTAATTAGACCATACAATAACTTTCTTTCAATTGAAATAACTGCTCGTCTAATCTGGGAGATTAATCCATATATCTCATCTTTAGGAAGTCCTTTGGTTGTTCCATAAATTAAGGTTGCTAAACCAATCGCATGTTTCCAAGCGTCCAGTTTTTCAAATGTTCTTCCCATATTGCTTTAGAAATAGTAGAATATTATATAATTGTTCTCTAATCTAAACCCAACTATCTTACCCTCTCACCAAAGATTATTATCATATTAATACCGAAGTGGTCTTACCCTCTTACCAGTGATTACCTACGCAAATAAATCGTAACGGTCTACCCAACGATTATTATAATTTTAAAATCGTAGTAATCCCCCCCTTCCCGCCAGTGAGTATCTACACAAATAAATCATAACGGTCTCACCAATGATTATAATTATTTTAATATCGTAGTGGTCCCCCCTTCCCGCCAGTGACTACCCTCGCAAATAAATCGTAACGGTCTCACCAACGATTGGTATCATTTTAAAATCGTAGTGGTCGTGCCCATTGATTATACAACTCTTCTTATTCCGTTAGGGAAGAATAGACTCAATAGAACAAGTATAAAAAATACTGCGATTGCAAAATATATACTTGTGGTGATGAAATCCGACCATTTGACATATCGGGAGAGCATATTAATTAATATTACCAACAGCACAAAGAACAATGCACCGACGATCAGATATATCGTGGCTTGTGGACTTAAGGGCCAATCTGATTTACCACGGGGGAACCACAGACCAATAACTAACATGAGTATGAAAATAATTATAAATATAATAATAATCCAGTTTGCCAAATTCATTTAAATCACGCTTTGAAATCATCAGAGACCCATTTTCGACGATATTTTGTATCATCTTCTTCGGATTCATCGATTTCTTCATCAATTATGTCAAAATCATCCCCGGATTCGCTGTTTCCTTCTGACGAGACCGTGCTATCTTCTTGTGTGTCTGAGCTTGCCTCATTATCATCATCAAACGACCAATCAACATCATCGGATGTAAGTGTAACTTCTTCTGCCTCTATTTCGTTTTCCTCAAGCTCGAACAACACCTCTTCGTATTTTTTTTCTTTTTTTCGTTTGTCTCTTTGCCCTTTTCTTCTGTATAATTCTCCGGTCTTTCCGGAGCGCATGCCGGCGGCGTGCCGTAAAAGTGAGCCGCTTTTATAATGCATGAAGAACTTTTTTATGGGCGTTAGGACATCGGGTTTTAGGCTTGGGCCAACCGCTTTAACCGCGCTCTCTAAATGATACATATTGATATTGGAATCGTCTTCCAAGGCTAACTCATCCGCATACTCCACGACATTTTTAATATCCAACCCATTGAATCCGCGACTGATCCTGCCAAGACTACGAATATTTATATCGTCATCGGTGGAATAATCTTTTAAAAATAGATCGAACAATGCCTCCCTGGATTCCGAATTAGGCATTGGAACGAAAATAAGTTTATCAAATCTGTGCGCTTTGAATAATAATGGCTCTATAAGATACGGGTGATCGCTGGTGGCGGTGATCAAAATCCTATCGCCGGGTTTTATATGGTCAAGTTCGCGGAGAAGTTGATATACGCACTTTCTAACTTTCAGATCCTTCAGACTTCTTTTCGAAGTAATTTCATCAATATTATCGAGTATGATCATCGCCGGTGCACTCTCGCGCGCTCTGGCGAATAATTTTTTAAAGTATAACTGCGTTTTCACGCCCTCTATAAAATCTTCCTTTAAATGTTCACATGAGATCAATTCCATAGCTAATCGAAACTCAAAACCGGTGCTCTTTAAAAATTGCGTTTTTCCGCACCCCGGCGGACCGTACAGTAGTACGCATCCATGAAGTGACGAGGCACCGGTGTATAACCTACCTCCACGCTTAGTCATACGGTTTACATGTATATGTTCTGCCACTATTTATCACCCTGTAAATTATTTTCGATAGTGCTCTTGAAGAACCTCTTACTATTATCCAGACCCACAATATCTTTCCATTTTGGAGTTTCCTTTTTACGGGCTCGCCGCATACCGGATTCTTCACCCACGCTCTCGTATCTTCTTATACCCCTTTTGGCTCCTCTAATAAGTCTACCCGGTGCCCCGGGCGCTCTTTGTTTTCCAGGCCTTTTGCCGATCACACTGCGCTCCGTGGGCGGTAATTTTATCTCTTTACCATATTTCTTACGCTCGAAGTCTTCCTGGAGTTTCTCGTACTCTTGTTTCATTTCACGGCTTAGACTGGGTTTGATCCGTGGTAAGATCTTCAGAAAATCTGAGTTAGTAAGTGTAGTTGACCTGCGGGTTTTGATTGAACGCTTCATTGCCAACGTCGCCGCCTCTTTCACGACATTTTCGATATCTGCACCTGAAAAGCCTTCGGTAGAACGGGCTAAATGATTAATATTAAGCTGTCCGGAAACGGGTTTACCCTTCAGATGTATTCTGAAGATCTCCAGCCGTGAATCATAGTTAGGGGCGGGAATGAATATGATCTTATCAAATCTCCCCGGGCGCATTAATGCGGGGTCCACAAGCTCGGGTTTATTCGTAGCACCGACCACGATCACACCAGCTGCCTCGTCCATACCATCAAGCTCGGAGAGCATTATACTCAGCAACCGCGGGGTCACATCGTCCGCCGAGTAAAAATCACGGCGTTTGGCAATAGCATCGATCTCGTCCAGGAATAGGATACATGGCTTTCGTTCTTTCACCGCTTTGAATAATTTCTCGATCATCCCCTCGCTCTCACCGTACCATTTTGACATTACATCACTGCAGCGTACACCCACCATCTCAACATCGAGCTCCGTTGCCAAGGCTCGCATTAGTAGCGTCTTGCCGCAGCCGGGCGGACCGAACAACATGATGCCGCGCGGAGGCTCTACACCGTACTCTTTTGCTTTTATGGGTCTTAGAAGCGGCCCGATCATGGTATCCTTGAGTTCGCGTTTTACCTCTTTTAATCCACCTATCTCCGAAAAACCGGTCTTTCTAAGTGTAAGCATCTCGCCGATTCTTGTACCAATCGGCATTTCTTTTGTTTTGCCAAGATAGAATTCCTTGAAAAGCTCGATATTCATGAATGAAAATGTAACACCGCAAGACATTACACCTAATATGCCGATCAAGAGCAGCCCGGTGCCGAGAGCTAGCGTGTGACCAAAATAGAGTATCGAAAGTAGACATGTAAGTATTAAAATAACAGCCGGTACCATGGCGAGCTTTAATGAATTTTTAATATTCTCTTTTCCATATTGTTGGAATAAATATACAATTACATACACTAAAACGGTCCAGATAATTATTTGAATGAACGGGAGCATAGATGTGTAATTGTTATGTAAAATAGTGCTCATACTGCTTAGATTCACATCCCATAGACTTGATAGAGCATCGGTAAAATCCGTGGGCATGAAATCGCCAACAATTGGTTTTGAGAAGGTGATGAAACCGTAATCATGTGCAGGGCCTACAAAAAAACTGAGTATTGTAAAATCACCGCACGTTACCAGGAAAGTAAGGAAGATACCGGATGCAATTGCCACCGCTAGCCCCAGAAATAGAGATAGTAATAACCCGGTCAGCATAGGTACCAAAAATGCAAAACCTAATCTTGAGACAAATAATGTTAAAAACACTAGAAATCCAAACCGCCAGTCAAATAGCGAGCAGAGGGATATGATAAGCGCAAAGATCATGAACAACCAGCCGAACACCGGGAACTGGTATGCCGTTGAACCGATTATGAACATTACAAGAACTAGCAATGCAAGATATGGGTATCGATACGAGATAGCGGCGGTTATAATACCAATGACCAACACCATCCACCATGGATAAAACGGCGCCCAGGTTGCTCCGAAGATACCAAGTAAAAAGAAACCCAGAAGCCGGATGCTGGTGACTTTGTACCGTTCATCCTCCAAGATCTTGTTTAAAACCATCCATGGTTGCCAGAGGTCTTTCAAGGTTCGAACGGTAAAAGACCTTTGCCTAGCCGGTTTACTGGCACCTGAGCGCGGTTTAGCCCTTGAACGCGCCCCGGGTGACCGTTTTTGCGGCTTTCGGCTTAACGCTCTACGTTCAGTTCTTATTCTTCTTTTGGTTTCAAGTTCCTTTTGTCGTGCTCGCCGCTGTAGTTCATTATAAGAATAATAAAACGCCGGGCACGCCAAGATCAAAATAATAAAAGAGATGTACAAGAACCACTGTGGGAACTCTTCGTAATCTATGATCAATCCTTTTGCTTCGGCAATATTAAAATGATAGTTCAGCACCGTGAAATTATGGTCTTTATCGGGCATATTTAACTTCTTAACTAAAATATCGTCTTCGTATTTCACTTCGATTTTATACTCGCCAGCATTAAGTGAATACGGCGACCAGACAATACCTCTGATCGATTTATTTGTATATTTCCATGTTTCGTTAGAGATCGTAACACTGGCGCCACTGATAAAATCTCGTTTTGCATCGTCGTACAGGTAGATGTATAAGAACTGCGGCTCACCAGGGGACGGCCGGGCGGAGACTATATAATTATATTTGTCAGATACGATCGCTTTCGCGCCCTCGTCAAATGCTTCCACCCAATATGTTACATTTGTCCCGCCACCGTAACCGGGTAATAATGAATACATTGAAGTGGAGTTCTTTCTCGTGAAATTTACCCCGCCCTCCTGCGCCGAATACCCGCCTGGGAACTCCACAGAAACACGTAAGAACGCGTACTTGATCGGGATATCAAATCGTTTTGAGGTAATGGTTATATTCACAGGTTCCTCAGAAAGAGGAACTGTAGGTAAATAGGTAAGCTCAAGATTCTCATCGAACTCTGTAGATTCCCAGGTGCCTTGGTAACTCACCCGGTATTCATAATCCGTGGTTTTAACTTCCGCCTCCTCGAACCACGTTGTGATGTAGAATATCACATCGGTCTCCCCCTGGTTTTGATCACCGGGTATTACACAGTACCAACTGGTGGAATTTATTATGATGAACGGGTAATTACCCTTTCGTGAGATGCCACTTTTGATAAAGGTTACGGATAAGTATGCCCATGTGATCTCATCGCCGTGTTTTGATTCGATCGAGATATTGACGGGGTCCGAATCAAAGGGTGATTTTGGGTTAAATTCTACTATAAGTTCTGGCGAGGGTGCATCGGCACGTGTTTGAGTATTATTCGCTTCCGAGGACACATTTGGATAACAAAATAAGCTAGGTATTACCAGACCAATTAGCAAGAGAATTAAAAATAGTATTGGCTTTCTTTTTTGTAACTTGTTTTTGTTCATGGAAATTTGCCTCGTAATCGGTTTTTATCATTTTAGTCCTTGACTTCTTATACTCCAATTGCAACTTTCTGGCGCGTTTTCAATATTCTCCTTTGCCTGATCCGCTCGGCGACCCCGAGCCCCAGAAAGCCCGCAAAGACATACTCCGCGGGTATCGCCGCCGGCGTCGAGCCGGCGGGGACATATATTGGCGGTTGTAACGATATGGGTACCGGTGTAGCCGGTGGTGGTGCCGGTACCGGGAAACCCGCGGGTGGCGGTGGCGGCGGTAGCGGCGGCGGCGGTGGCGGCGG
>CBFDAW010000206.1:0-5887 GCA_965602865.1 uncultured Thermoplasmata archaeon | reverse complement strand
AGATAGCGAAAATGAATGATAATAAGTAAAAGTTATTTTGCGTTAATCCCTAAGTCCTCTTCGATTCTTAAAAGTTGGTTATATTTTGCGGTTCGATCACTTCTTGCAGGAGCACCCGTCTTAATCTGACCCGTTCTAAGACCTACAGCTAAATCTGCTATGAAAGTATCCTCAGTCTCCCCAGAGCGATGGGAAACCATCGCACCATAGTCATTATTAAACGCTAGTTTAAAAGCATTACACGCTTCAGTGAGCGTACCAATTTGATTTACCTTAAGTAACAGACAATTAGCAGCGTGCAACTCAATACCTTGCTGGAGCCGAACAATGTTGGTTACGAATAAATCATCACCAACGATTTGAGTAGTATCTCCGATTTTTGTAGTAATAGATTTTAATGCCTCCCAATCATCTTCAGCAAAAGGGTCTTCAATTGATATGATTGGGTATTTCGATACTAGGTCCAAATAAAAATCTAAGAGTTCCCCAGAGGTAAATCTTCTATCGTTAAGGGTATAATTTTCTTTATCACGATCATAGAACTCACTAGCTGCACAGTCCAGACCTAATTTGATTTTATTAGTATACCCACATTCCTCAATCACCTCGATAATTAAATCTAATGGTTCATAAGGATTAGAAATAGATTTCTGCCCCCATCTGTATACTCTCTCTAAATGATTTAGCGCCGACAGGTAGAATCATATGTTCTTGTATATCTAGGTCATTACCCGCATGAACGCCACCATTTATGACATTCATAGCAGGAACTGGTAAAAGATCTGTTTTGGTATTTGTTAATTCTCCAATATATTTGAAAAGTGGTATTTTTCTATCTTTTGCAGCAGCTACGGCAATCGCCAACGAACAACTTAATATGGCATTAGCACCCAACTTTGACTTCCGTGATGTCCCATCCAGGTTACACATTAGCGAGTCTAATTCCTTCTGTGCTTCAACATCCTTACCAATTAAGTTGGGTCCTAATATTTTATTAACGTTTTCTACAGCTTTTTCAACACCTTTACCATGGTATGGTGTTCCATTATCACGTAGTTCTAAAACTTCATGTGTTCCAACTGATGCTCCGGAAGGTACCGAAACCCGACCAAAGCCTTTGTTCAGAATAATATCAGTTTCAATAGTAGGTATTCCTCTAGAATCGAGAATTGCTCGAGATTTAACATATTTAATTTTGGACATAAATAAGTCATCGACTATATTATATAATAATTTAATTGAAACCAGAGCCTGTACTTTTGTATAGATAAACGATAATCAATATTGATTAAGGTTAAAAAAAGTTAGTAAATAGTTAGGAGCTAAATCAAATTTAATAATCGTATCAACGAATTTACATAACCAAATTCATTATCATACCAGAAATTAAGATCCACCATTGTATAATATTTATTATCCCTTTTTGAGGTTCTGTGGTGGGTAAAAGGTGAATCGTAAATAACTGAATAAGTACTCCCGATTATGTCAGAACTTACTAATTGTTTATCTGAAAATTTCATTATTTCGGGATATTTTTCTGAATATTTTCTAAAAATAGAATGAATAAAATCGTTATCATATTCACCTAAAAGAGAGATATCTAACAACACAATCGATCCTGTGTTGGTAGGTATTCGTATTGCTGACGCCTGTGAACCTATTCCTAATTCTCTTAGTTCGGGTATTACTTCAAGAACCGCATTGGCTGCACCGGTTGTTGATGGTATTATGTTATTTAAAATACTTCGTCTCTTTCTAGTATCTTTGTCGCCATCTTTGGGGAGAGAGTCTAGTACACTCTGGGTATTGGTAGCTGCATGGACCGTCGTCAATGAATATGATAAAAATTTATCTCCAAAATGATCTACCAATGCCTTTATTGGTGGTGCACAACAATTAGTTGTGCATGAGGCATTTGAAATTACATTGTGTACGGACGAATCGTATTTATCAAAATTCACTCCACCCACAAGTGTGATTGAATCTTCTGGAAGGGACACACCTTTATTATGAATTTTAAATGGAGCAGTTAATATCACTTTTTTGGCCTGATTTAAATGACCTCTTAGATTGTTTTCATTGTAATCGGTGGGATCTTTCATTTTACCGGTGGTATCAAATACTAACTCAACAGCGTAATCAGACCAGGGTATTTTGCTGGGAACCCTGAAAGAAGAGTCGTTCAACCAAATGATTTTTACACCGTTCATATAGATAGTGTTATTCTTAATTTCAACCATATCTTTTGATTGGAAGCCAAAGATCATTTTTCCATAAGAACCATATGTGGAATCGTTATTCAAATAAGTCTTTAGATCATCAATGCTTTGACCAATTTTCCGACCGGTGGAAATTACTATCTCACTTTGTTGCTTTGCGGCTGTTAACAACCACACTAACAATTTACCAACTCGACCAATACCATTAATTCCAATTGGAGAGGTTTTTGATATATTACCCGTAATATTCCTCCTTTTAAATTTTTAGGTTTTCATTTTTTTTGATCTGGTGTTGAAATGTCCCTGATAGACTTTCCCAGAATCTCCATCAATAGTTATATAATCTCCTTCTAAAATCTTTATCAATTTGTTAGATCCTTTATTTACTATCGCTAGATTTTTATCCTCATTGATCTTCATAGCTGAAAAATCACTAATTCCTGATTTTTTAAATCGCCTCATTTGTAATACAGCATGTGAAGTCATTCCACCGAGACAGGTAAGTATTCCATCAGATTTTTGTAAACCTACTACATCTTCTGGATTAGTTTCGGGGCGAATGAGAATTATCTTATCACCCTTAAATTTTTCTCGAATAATATCTATTCTATCGGTTTTAAATACCGCCCGACCAGATACCGCACCGCCTGAGGCGGCTAGGCCATCTCCAAGATATGCCTTTTGCAAAACATTGGGTTTTTCAATGATTTCTTCTTTCTGGAAGATATGGCTAGCAAGACCTCTAACTTGAAGTAAATATAGGTTATTATCCTCAATAGTGAGTTCGATTTGTATCTCATTACCAAATTTCTGCCTAACAGTTCTAACTGCATCACTTATCATTTTATACAAAGCTAGCCGTGATTCTTCAAGCGTGGGTATTTTCTTATATTTGGTAAATACGATTTTTTGATCTTCACTGATCGGGAAAACATTTGCTACACCACTGACAATGTCATATCCCTGAGCTCGTGTTTTATATTCTCCAAACAGTGAGATTTTCTCGTCACCATGATAATTACTTTGAACAACACCAGTTATATCATTGGGGGATTTATTACCAAATATCATGTTCTGAATAATGATAGCTGTACCCCAAAAGTCTGACATATTCAGGACCTTACGATAATTCTTTGCAGTAGGTCCATCCCAAGATAGATTTGCAGCAATAATAGAATACAATAATTGATCATATGGATCCTCTGGGATAAAAAGTCCACGATTTGTCAGCTCTTCTTTATACCTTTCAGCAAGTATTTTCATCTGTTCACCAGTCATTTTTTCTTTTAATTGAACATTAAGATCGGTTTTCACTTGTGTAATTATATTTTCGAACACACGTCTTTTAACATCATAGAACGATGTGGCAATATCTTGTAAAAATCTTCTATAACAATCATAGGCGAACCAAGGATCTTCCTTCGCATAGTAGTCTATGATATTTTTTGTAAGACCAACATTAGTGATTGTGCTCATAACACCCGGCATGAAAAATACTGCACCGCTTCGAACAGAAAGTAGTTGAGGATTCTTTGGGTTTCCAAAGCGATTTTGCGTAAACGATTTAACATTTCTTTTTAATAACTCGATCAAAACATGTTTCAAGCGTTTATCCTCAAGAATTTCTTTTTTAAATTCTTTAGCAAAATAATGTGAAAGTATAATACCATCAGGTACGTTAATGCCTTCGATATCTTTCATAAATAATAGGCCATATGCCTTGTTACCCACTTCCCAGATAGGCGTATATATATTCCTTCTCTCTGGTTCTCTGGGGAGTTTTAAAATGTCATAAATCGGAAAAAATATTCCAGCCTTGGAGCGATTAATATCGTTATTTGGATAACACGGGTTATCCAGCATGCTTTTTATATCTGCACTTTTTAGCTTTAACTCTAACCTTTCTTCTCTACGGTTTAAGCAAATTTTATCATCTTGATCTTCCACTGTGATTTGGATTTTTGATTTTAAATCTATTAATAAATTATCAAATAATTGGAGTAGTGGGAATTGCATTATTTGATCTCTTAAAAATCGGTCGATTATAATTTCAATATTTTCACTTTTTTTATGTGGCACATATTTCTTAGAAATCCGTTCAAAACCTAAATTATTAATCGCTTTTTTGCAGGCATATCTATATGTTTCATTGAACCTATCTGAAATTCCGCCGTGAATGATCAATAATTGATTAACAATATCTCTGAATTGAGAAATTCTTAAATTTGGTGTTTCTAATAGATTAAATAGATTATTCATTTCTTGATTGGCTAGACCGCTAATTTGAAATGTATTATAAAAAAACTTTAAAATCAATTTATTTTTCATATAATCAATGTTCTCACGATTTTCAAGTTGAAGATTTTCAACGAGCTTTTCAAATAATCTCAACTTGATCAAGTTCATTTGGAAAAAAACTTTCAAAGTATCGAATTTTTTCTCTTTATAGAATCCATACATGGATGGGATACCAAATGCTATATGTCTCTTAAACTGGATGGTGTCTAATGGTTCGAATTTGGAATCTGAAAGCAGAACTTCAGTTTTTAAGGAATATTGGGCCTCAAGTAAGGCTTCTAGTGCTTCAATTAAAGATTTGCTATACAATTTATCAAAAAAGTCCAGTGGTGGCTTAAAAATTAACTGGCTTGCGTAATATTTCAGTTTTTCAATTGCCCGAACTTCGGAAAAATTATATTTATCATACAACATTCGATATAGATCGATAAAGGTCAGGAATTTTTCTATATTGATTTTTGAAATATCATGATCGTCCATGGTTTCAAAGATATTCCTAAAGTTATCATTGGACATTTCATATAATACCTCCCAAACCTTAGTTTTTCGATAATTTATACCTGTTATTTTAATAATATATTTTAATATTTTTGTCATTTCAGTTGGATTGCGTGATTGATAATATTCTGAGATGTATTTTATAATTTCATTTTTTTGTATTTTATTGATCCTATCAAAATCATGGGTGATAATAAATTCTAAAAGCTCAGATTTTTCTACTGCATTTAAAAAGTCCCAAAACCTTTTATCCGCGTGTTCCTGGAAATGTTCTTTGATTTCCCCAAAAGCATTTGAAACCTGAGCTTCACGATCGAAATTTATTAGTCTATAAAAATGGTTTAGGTTATTATAAACCTCCCTTGGCACCATATTTTCAAGTACCTTTTTATTACCAGTAAGCCAGAACTCCATTATATTTTGCATAATGACAACGGTACGGTTACTAGATTCGACATGAATTTGTTTGCGCACAAAATGTATCAGGTCGTTCATTTGATGATTAGTATCGATTTTCTCTGTGCAGGCGCGTATTGTACCCGTTGCACCGACATTATGGTAAAATGTGGGAAATACTGCTGCAAGTGATGTAATAAGGTAGAAAACATCACCGTAATTGCTGTTGAGTAATCTCGTTATATCTCTTTGAAATAGGTCGGTATCTTTAAGAAAAACTCCACCAAGTTTCAGATTAACAATTAATGAGGCTGAGAGTTTTCTCATAACAGGTGGGTTCAATTCGATTAGTTTCATCCATGTTCTGATATTTTCGAGATGATTACCATTAGAGATTACAGACCAGTCAGAATCAATTCCCGAATATTTTGGAAAACAGAATTTTGATTTGATAAGAATATCCTCAAAATAATCTA
>CBFDAW010000205.1:0-5931 GCA_965602865.1 uncultured Thermoplasmata archaeon | reverse complement strand
TCTGGTTTTGTATAATTCAATTCAATCTGTACACTTGAAGAACCGGAAATAGACTCGTTATGTGTAATCGTATTAAAACCAACTCCCACGTGCTCATTTTCCACCTCCGCCCAATCATTATAATTACTCCAGTTTGTACCCTCTCCCGCCTCAAAATCGTCCCTAAATGTGTCCCAGGCTAGCTGGAGCTCGCCACCCGGTACCGCAGAATCATCCGTATATGTTATAGTGTTACTTTTTGTCCCCGCATCGAAATCGGCGGTTGTGGTAATTAGCGTCTGTTTCGATTCCCATGAATCATCCGAAAATTCTCCCTCTACTTCTAAGTCGGACCCACTACCTTCCCAATGATCATCAATCAGCGAAATGTCACCGCATTTGCTTAACTCCTCCCAGTCGGAATAACTCTCCCAGTTCTCATTGAAAATGTCAATAGGTGGTCGCTCGCCCAGTTGTATTTGTTGATAACCCTCTGAAATGCGTAGGTTTTCCAATTGAATCATTTTTGAAGCATCTTCGAAACTATCACTATATTCTCGGTCCGCCGAGGTGATTAAGTTATTGTTTATTAATATCGAGCAGTCATCTACTATAATGCCAGTGTTATCCAAAGTATATACCTCGTTATTCCTAATCACACCCTCGCATTCTTTAACATATATCCCGTCTGATGCAGGTAGCTCGTAGTCCAAGTATTCGTCATTTATCTTATTGCTCTCTAAAACTATCGTACCCTCTTCTGCATAAATTCCCGCTTCATTGATTGAATGTATCGTATTATTGTAAATACCCATATTTGAGTTCTCAATATAAATTCCATAATCACTATCGTAAATTTCATTGCCGTTGTTTTTATGGGAGATCATTCCTTTAATATATACTTTACCAGCATTTATTGTAGAACCTGATGAGAACTTCGGCGCACCTATTACAAAATCATGATAATCATCGCAGTTAACATCACCTACGCTGAGTGATGAACCAAAACCAGATTGTGCCCTATCACCATAATAGATATAACTTGCATTTCCCGCTGATAATGGGACTGAGAAATTGATTGGGGTTAAGAATATATACGCCGCACCACAATTATCGAGCCCCCCATGATCCACCTTAGATGCACCGATCATAAAATCGTCATAACCATTACCCGTGAGATCGGGTAGACCTAATACAATTTCGCCGAAATTATCGCCTGAGGTAACCCCGGGGATAATAATAGCCTCATCCTCAATGTTTATCGTGTGCCCAGTATCAAATTGTTTTATCAAAGAATCACCCAATAAAAAATAAGCTTCATCTAAGCTCGAATCTCCAATTATTATGTCAGAGTACATATCCCGATCAAAATTGGTAATTCCCGATACTGAGACTCCGAGGTTACCGTTGGCTTTACCTTTCACAATTAATGCCGAATCGGTATCTGCATCAAATTCCTGACCGCTCATTATTGTTGTTCCAGAGAAAATGTATGTTTTATTTTCGCCAGGAGCACCAATAATAAGATCGTCGCAGCCGTCATAATTCAGGTCTGGTAGACAACTCATCGAAGAACCGAAATCGCTGTCTTCGTTATAATTTGTAATCGTGACATCTAATATGTTATTCATAGCCGAGCCGCCGTAGTAGATGTAAACCGAATCATCCTCTGGTGCTCCTATAACTAAATCCGAATAACCATCGGCATTGATATCACCCGATGACGAAATTGCAGAACCGAAATCGCCAGAACCGGATGATACATTACATTTATTCGTATCATTTATATATGAAAGATACAATATGATCCAGTCGAAAATCGGTGTATAGGCACCATTTGAAAATAATTTTATTTTATATGTTAAATTCATAACAGGTGGATTGATATTCACACTCTTTCCTTTTAATTGTGAAATATCCATAAGGTATTGATCGTCTTCATAAAGCTCTACTTCAAAATCATCAAGACTCTGAACATCTACTTTCCAATCGGGAACCAATGATGTGATAGGTGAAATGGAACAATATTTTTCCGAATAATATTTTGCATCAAAACCTGAATAATATTTACGATAATTGATTTCCACATTGTTTAATATTGGTGTCGTAATGGGATCAAGCGACTGGAGAATCACGCGATATTGCATTTTTTTATCACCGTCATGGACAGAATTGATATCTCTTTGGATTAAATAGAAATCATTAACACAAGTAGGTCCGAACCACGGCGCGGTTTGTAAAGCACTAGTGCTTTTTGAGCTTCTTAATTGTAACTTTACCAAAGTATCCTCATCATTTTCAGCCACCCAGGATAAGTTATCGAAACTCAAATTTTTGTTGCTGTCAAATACATCGGAAATGTATTCACTTTGATACAGTGTTAAGGTCGCTCGTGAAACCCTTGAAATTCTAATCTCGTCCATTATACAATCTATATAATAATTACCATTCTTCTTTTTACCTAGATATAAATCGGAAATATTGCTATTGATTTTTTTATTATTATCCGAGATCTTTCTAAAGGAATCCAGTTTCCCGTCTACGAACATCATAAGGTAATTCTTATTATATGCCATTGCCAAATGATGCCAGGAATTTGTTAATTCCAATAAATCACAAGCATCCGTAAAATCGGATATATTAATCTCCAGTACACTATCGTAAGCTAAGTATACGGAACCTGATAAATGATATTTGGTTCCATTTTTGAGAATCTCCATTTTATAAGAATTATTCTTGTATAAAAGAGTATATTCTGATTCTGAAAGGCTATGAATGATAAACCAACCCTCAATCGTTATACTATCGGTTAAATTCAAATTCTCGGAATATGGTATTACAGCATAATCATTATCGCCATCGAAGTCCAATCCCCTATCGAAATAACCACCAGTCCAGTTTGATCCGTAAATCTCGCCATCGAAAAACGTACCATTATTTGAATACGCCGATGAATCGACAATACAAAAACTTCGATCATTATTCAAATGAAGTAAAAGTTGGGTGTATTCATCTGTAATATATGATGTATCATATTCCCTTTTTACAATATCGCTAATCACTACTTCATCGATATATCCGTTAAAATAGCTGCTATATACCCCTTGTATATTTAATACTCCAATGTATAAATTTGTATCGGAAAATGCAATATCATTGGATACAGTTTTTGAAACATCTAAATTACCATCGATGTATGTGATCAATTCTTCTTCGGTTTTATCATAGGTCATAGCAAAATGATGCCAAGTGCCGATAAATGGTGTCAGTTCGGTTGCCGCAGCGAAATTACTAATCTCATGCCATTCACCTTGATTATAAATCCCGCCAACCAAATAATAACCATTCCCGTTTTTTTCTATCATTAACCTGTAAGAACCATCTTTGGTTACTAAAGCATACTGGGCTTCTGATAATTCGATTATTTTTGCCCATAATTCGATTGTTATCTCATCCGTTATATCCAAACTGTTCGAATCACTTACTGAGATGCAATCACCTATGCCATCGAACCGGATTGAATTACTAATCATTCCATCGGTTGACCAATTACAATTTTGCATTGTTCCGTCATTATTATTAGTCGTATCATCTATTACAGTTGTACCTGAACCTGTATTAAAATGCCATAAGGCCTTGGTTTGAGGCGTAACTGGATTTTCGCGAATGGTTTTAAAATAATTATTAACTTCAAATTTAGTATGTTGTGTTTTTGAAAATCTGATCTCATCAATTCGCCCCTTAAATCCCCTTGAAAGATCAGGCTGACCGTTTCCTATCGTCGAATCAACTAAATCGCCATTCCAATAACCAGTAAATGAATTGAATTCAGATTGTAAAACACCGTCAATATACAGGCGCATACCTAAGGATCCCCAAGTTACAGCAAAATGATACCAGGTATTATTCTTCCAAAGAGTTCTTGTTGAGTTTACATAATAATTTGTAGTTTCTTTTATTATTAAAAATTTCAATTTACCGTTTATTTTATTGAGACTAATTTCAATACCGTTATCGTCACCATCCCACTTTTTAAACAATATCATGTCGTTATCTTCTCCGGCTTGGAAATCATCATCTAAATTGAACCACATTTCAATAGTTCCCTGTGGTACATCAGTAGGTTCAAATTCTAATAAATCAATATAATCACCTATACTTGAAAATGAAAGACATTTACCATAATAACCTTGAGCACCAAAATTCTCACCTATAAATTCTCCATTATTTTCATAGATGGAATCATCAGTAATAGGAGTATTTTCATCCTCACAGTGATAAAGTAATATAGTATCTAATTGTGGAGAATATTCACGATAATTACCAATGTAATTTGTAATTCTAAAATTCTTTCTTGCACATTTTGAAATCTGAATCTCATCTAATATTCCTTTATAATTATTGTGGTTTTTATCACCGGCTATTGTTAAATTGTAACTACTGGTGGCTATGTTCGTGATTATCCTTTTCTCTAAATCTTGATAACCGTTTATATATGATCTTAGATATAGACCATCATATGATACGGCTAAGTGTAACCATGTGTCTAGATAATTTGTTTTTAGTTCCATTGCATTATCGAAATCTGAAAATGTTATCCAACCATTATTATAAATCCCACCATTCAAATAATATCTCGTTTGTTGTTTGGTAATTTCTAATCTATATGAATAATTTTTAAAAATTAAGATGGTTGATTCTGATAAATCTTCAATTTTCACATAGCACTCCAGTGTTAATTCGTCGGTGATATTCAGGCTGTCCGAATGCGGAACTAAAACATAGTCGTCACCGTCGAATTCTAATGCAAAATCAAAAAAACCGTCATTTGAACACTCACCGCCCAATATAGTGCCGGTATTGTAATTCTCGGTGGAGTCATAAATATAATCTTCATCATTATCATCCAGATGCCAAAGAGCAACCGAATATGCATCTGGTGAATACTCTTCATCCAGTATCTTGACATGACCGTCATTCGTGTAAAGCTTGCTCATGGCTAATTCACCAGCAGCGAAATCATCAGTGTCATTATTTGACCAGGAATGATAGGTCTGATTTAAACGTAGACTGCCATCTTTTATATTCATATGAGTGATATTATCAATTAAATTTGCATACTGGAAATCTTCCGTCGTATCATTAATAATTTTACCGCCGAAATCGTTTTCCGAGCTGAAATAAATGTATGTTTTGTTAATCCCCGGCGCACCTATTGCGATCTCGTTGATTGAATCACCGTTTAGATCGCCAGAGGCATCGATGGTACTCCCGAATAAACTATTTGGTGTTTCGCCCTGGATCACTAAATTGGCATTTTGTAGGTCCAAATCGTTTATCTCGATCTCTTCATTACTGTAGAAAATATACACGGAACCGCTGTTTTCGCCGTTGGAATCATCATACGGTACTCCTATTATTACATCATCATAACCGTCGTTATTCAAATCAGCCATTGCGGAGACAGCCATGCCTAATTTATCGTTCGTGATAAAACCGGTACTTTCGGTTAGATTCACATGGGCATTTTTGTAATAGATTCCATATTTGTTATCGTTTATTATATTATCAAATACAATCGGGTCTGCCGAGATATACAAACCACAATATTTACAATGCTCAATGGTACATTTACTGATCATGACATTATCCGAGTAAATTTGAATACCGCTAACCGGGTCGGAACCGCCGATATATGATATCTCGGTATTGTAGATCGTTGCATTACCTTCTATAATGAACTCGAAAAAATGATCGCCATCTGGGTCCGTTACGGTAATGTTTGAATTAATAATAGAAAGATCTCCCATTTTTGTGTAATTACCCGTAATATTTCTTTGAACCTCTAATTTTAAACTATTACTTACCGTTGAATTGAATTGTAAGTTGATATTGTTCAATAGCTTGTTGCACGAATGCAAAGTAAGCATTATATCAATTTGATGAATGACT
>CBFDAW010000204.1:0-5962 GCA_965602865.1 uncultured Thermoplasmata archaeon | reverse complement strand
ATTATTAATGCTTTGGGACTATCTGGATATATAAACTCCGAAAGTTAGGTATTAAGGATTTTTACTTTTAGTCTTTTCAATTAATTTTTCAAACTGGACAAGATCAAAATTTGGTTCTACTTTCTTAGGAATTGCTGATATTGGCAAAACTCCCCAAAATTTGAAGCAAACTACACAAACTAATAAAAAAATACCTTGGTCATCACGTTTTAATAATTTTCCAGGATTTTTTTCCCCACAATATGGGCAAACGCACCAATTACGATTTAGCAAATCCTTTTTTTCATCCATAGATAATTCTTCTTTCAATTACAGTCCCCCGGTCATTTGGCATGGTAACGGCGTTAAATATTTAAAATATTATCTCTATATTGTATTTTTGACTAATGAGCTTTTGACTAATTAGTCAGCTTTTCCGACTCGTTAGTCCGACCCTACTTATTAAGAAATTAAATAATCATAAATATAAACAAATTTATACCTAAAGTTTGGACTTGGATAATTTCTCAATATTTTCATTAAGAATCCACGGTAAATGAAGGTCTGTATGGGATAGGCGAAAATATGCATACTGCAGAAGTTGTATTTGATATTCAAAAACAAACGAATGATGAAGTATATGAATTGAAAATGGTATTCTGGGATATATAATGAAAGTCAATCAACCAGACATAAAATATTTATTCAAACCGCGTTCAATTGCGATCATAGGTGCATCATCAGATAAGAATAAAATTGGTTACCAAATAATTGATAATATAAAACATAGTAAATTCCCCGGCAAAGTGTACCCGGTAAATCCCAAAGGTGGGAAGATTCTAGGTTTTAAGATTAATAAATCAATGCAAGAAATCAATAGCGATGTAGATATAGCATGCATTGCAATACCCGCAAAATATACCTTTGAAGCTGTAGAATCATGTGCGGAAAAAAATGTGAAATTTCTGGTAATAATAACCTCTGGCTTTTCGGAAATTGGCAATATTGAAGAAGAACGTAAAATTGTAAACTATGCACACAAACATGGAATGCGGGTTCTTGGACCCAATATTTTTGGTATTTATACCTCGATTGCTCCCATTAATGCATCATTTGGACCCCGCGAGGTAATTCCTGGCAATGTGGCTCTTATTACCCAAAGCGGTGCAATTGGAGTGGCAATGTTCGGTAAAACAAAAAGTGAAAACATCGGCCTCTCAACCGTTATATCGGTTGGCAACAAATCAGATATTGATGAAGCAGACCTATTAGAATATCTGACTTCACATAAAGATACTAAAGTAATCTTGATGTACATTGAAGGTGTAAAACACGGTGATAAACTTGTTAGTATTTTAAAAAACACCACACCTGTGAAACCTGTTATAGTTATTAAATCTGGTAGTTCAAAGCGCGGTGCAATGGCAGCAGCTTCTCATACAGGCTCTCTTGCAGGTGCTGATGAGATATTCTCTGATATTATGAGACAGTGTGGCGTCTTACGAGCAGAAAGTATTGAAGAAGCGCTTATTTGGTGTAAATTTTTATCAAACACACCAGTGCCAAAAGGTGAGAATACGATAATAATAACAAACGGTGGCGGTATGGGTGTCATGGCTGCCGATGCCTGTGAAAAATATGGTGTAAATTTATATGATGATATAAATGTAATGAAAAAATATTTTTCCAATGTTGTTCCCGAATTCGGATCTTTAAAAAATCCTATAGACCTAACGGGTCCAGCAACACTTCCTGATTATGAAAGTGCTTTAAACATAGCAATGAAAAACAGAAATATTCATTCGATAATCTGTTTAGGTTGTGAAACTGCTGGTTTTGAGGTAAAAAGATTTCCAAAACTCATTAATAAAATTTATTTAAAAAATAAATCTACAAAACCAATAATATTCTCATTTCTAGGCGGACTTGAAATCGAGGAGACCATCCACAGCCTTAGACAACAAGGTGTACCAATATTTTCAGAGGTATATGATGCAATTTCATGTTTTGGAGCAATGTATTTTAATTATCATAATTTGAGATCGCGAGTGGAAATAGTGGATAAATCAAAAAAGATAATAATCAATATTCGCGAAATTAAAAATATTATTAAAAAAGTCAAAGATGACAATCGCAATTTCCTTCTCTCTCCTGAAGCTGCTGGTGTAATGAATGCTTCAGGCATCCAGATGCCGCAAAGTTATATCGCCCAAAATATCGACGAAGCTGTGGAATATTCAACCAAGCTGGGTTATCCCGTGGTGATGAAAATAGTTAGCAAAGATATTATACATAAGAGTGATGCTGGTGGTGTAGCGTTGGACCTGGATAATAAAGCAGAAGTGCTGGACGCGTTTCAAGCTATCCTGCAAAACTGTAGGAGATATAAACCAGAGGCTAAGATAACTGGTATTGAGGTTGCAGAGATGATACCGGAAGGTACCGAGACGATAATTGGTGCACGACGTGACAAATCATTTGGACCCATTGTCATGTTTGGTCTTGGAGGTATATATGTAGAGGTCATGAAAGATGTTTCATTTCGTGCCCTCCCGTTAACTCGAAGAGAAGCTAGGTCTATGATAAAAGAAATTAAATCATATCCGCTATTGTTAGGTGTTAGAGGAGAAAGTAGAAAGGATATCAATAGCATTGTTGATTCAATAATTAGGCTAGGTGAGATTCTTTTGGAATGTGAAAACATATCTGATATCGAGATCAACCCACTTGTGGTATATGAAGAAGGTCAAGGTGCAAAAGCGGTGGATGCTAGAATTCTAATTTCAACCGTATAATATGATATGTTATGAAAAAGGTATAATGAATGGTGATAATAATGGAAAAAATAATAATAGGTTCCATCCGATCAAGCGCGGGGAAGACCAGTATGGTATTGGGGATGGCAAACGCAATAGCTCCGAGAAAAAGAATTGGCTATATGAAACCTTTTGGAGATAGATTAATTTATCGAAAAAAGCAGCTTTGGGATTATGATTCTGCTTTAATTACAAAGGTTCTGAATTTAAAAGTAGATCCTGCCGATATAAGTATAGGTTTCGAGCATGCTAAGCTTAGATACATGTACAATGAAGCTAGCCTAAAAAAGAAACTAATTGAAAAAATATCCCATATTGGAAAAGAGAATGACATTTTATTTATCGAAGGCGGAAAACACCTGGCATATGGTATCTCAATCCATCTGGATCCGATATCCGTAACAAAACAAATTGATGGTAAATTAATTATCGTTATCCGTGGTATTGGAGATGCCATTATTGATGATATTACATTTCTTAAAAAGAATATTGATATGACCGATATAAATTTTGGTGGAGTGATAATAAACCAAGTACATGATGTCGAAGATTTTAAAAACACATTTTTTGAAAATATTACAGATATGGGGGTAAATGTATTGGGCATCATTCCCTATAAAGAAGAGCTAACGCACTTTTCAGTTGAATATCTTACAGATTACCTATTCGCCAAAGTAATTGCAGGAGAAGATAGATTAAATAATATTGTGAAGAATATCTTCGTGGGTGCGATGTCAGCAAATCAAGCCTTCAAGGATCCACGATTTAAAAAGGAAAATAGACTTATAATAACCAGTGGCGATCGAAGTGATATAATAGTGGGTGCATTGGAAAATAATACAACATGTATTTTATTGACAAACAATATTATGCCATCACCCAATATAATATCAAAAGTACAGGATCATAATATACCATTACTTTTGGTCCCTTCAGATACATTCCAAACAGCAAAACAAATCGATGATATGGAACCATTATTAACAGAAAATGATACTAAGAAAATAGAACTATTAACAGAATTGATGAAAAAATATGTCGATTTAAAAGTGATAACCAGAAGTTAGAGTAATTATTATCTCATCATATATTTATTCATTTTTTGGGTAATGTAAATTGAAAAGTGCTCCCTTTACCTTTTTGGCTCTCGACCCAAATCTTACCTTTATGCAATTCTAGGATATATTTTGTAATAAATAATCCGATACCCAGTCTCTCCCCCTCTCTCGCAAGAGTATCATCAATAATGTAAAATCGCTCAAATATTCGATCGAGATCTTGTTTTTCGATACCGATTCCCGTATCCTTAACTAAAACTTGGATATACTGTTTTTCATCCATTGCTTTTATCTCTATTTTCCCGTTTTCCTTATTATATTTTACAGCGTTACTTATCAGATTTTTTAAAACGCGATCAATTGCCAATGGATCGCATTTAACCATTAATTCCGGAATATTAGAGATAATAATAATCTTTTTCTCGTCAATTAGCGGTTTCATATCGCTTATTGATTTATGTACTAATTTTTTTAGATTCACATCTTCAATATGAATTCTATATTTTCCTTCTTCAATTGCGGTAAGATCTAGCAATTTTGAGATAATTAGAACTAGGCGATTTACGCTTCTACCTATGTATTTTAATTTCTTTTTTTCTTCATTAGTAAACTTACCAAGCCTATTCTTCTTCATTAGATCTAAATAAATTTGAATGGGTTGCAAAGGCGTCCTAAGTTCGTGGGCGGCAATCGAGATAAAGACCGATTTCATATTATCAAGTTTTTTTAGGTCCGAGTAAGTTTTTTCTAACTCGGATGTCCTCTCCTTTACCTTTTCTTCGGCTTTAATTCTACTATAGCTTATTTCACCAATGACAAACCCGACGAGACAAAACATCAATGCTCGAATTATGTTATCTATATGAAATGGATATGAGCTACTTATAGGGGCATAAAAACCAATTGCCAAATATATAATCGCCAAAAACAAAGCAATAATAACTCCCTTTCTGTGCCACCACAAACTGGCTAAAATAATTGGTATGTAAAAAATATGTGAATACAGAATTTCAATTCTTAAAATAAAATGGCAATAATAATTAACCGTGACGCATAGAATGAGAAGCAATCCTATAATGATTTTTTTAATTGAATTTCCGTAACCAATCATTTTTCTCACAAAATACAACTTTTTGATACGCTTTTATTTCTGTTACACTCATTTTTGAATTTCAGATAGTCCTTTTTCAATAACTTCAATCAACTCATCCACTTTAAATGGTTTGATCAGGTAATCCTTAGCACCAGCATTCAATACATTATTGATTTGTTCGGTTTTGTATAAAGCAGATAAGGCGATGATATATGCATTTGGATCGGATTCGATAATTTTTTTTATTACAGTTATACCATCCATTTTTGGTAGAACGATATCCATTAATACAATGTCTGGCTTAAGTTGTTGATATTTTTTCAAAGCTTCCAGACCATCATTAGCTTCTCCTACTACTTCATATTTTGGGTCGTATAAAGCATCTTTAATACTTTCCAGTGAACCTATTGCATCTTCAACTATTAAAATAGAGATCATTTCAAAGCTCCATTAAACTAATTTAAATCGATAAAGGTGCACATTTAAATAATTAATGTGCATATACTGTCTCCAATATAATAAGTATTACCGAAATAAATAGTTAATGTTAATTTATGTTAACATTTTTGATTTTCATATTTGAATAATATTTTCCCTTAAAAAGGATAGCTACCCGACCTGGTTGGAATTGATATGACGCGAGTTCGGCTTCATACTACCATCTCAAAGAATGTTGAAGAAAAGATTAAAAAATTGGAAAATCGATTTGGTACAAAAAGTAAGGTTGTGGAAACTGCAATTTCCGCCTTAGAAAAAGCCGAGACCGTAGGATCATGCGATGATTGTTCGTTAAAAGAAGATCATTCTTATAGGATTGTATTAGATTTAATTTCTATGAGAGAAGATATGCTGGAGAGATTAATAAATATCATATCCGGCGAATTAGATTTTCAAACATTTTTTTATGGAATTCGAGAACGGGCAAAGGAAGAGGCGTTTGTTTTATCTCAATCTATTTCTTTTAAAAAAATAAATTATTTTAAAAATATGGTGAAATAATTAATAATGTGGGTGTA
>CBFDAW010000203.1:0-5970 GCA_965602865.1 uncultured Thermoplasmata archaeon | reverse complement strand
ATCTAAGTTTCTGCGACCCGGGTAATGATACCTACGAATATAATATTTCGATAGGTGATCGGTACTGGACCGGTTGGCAAAAGCTCGGCGAGCGGCCAAGACCGGCTTCAGGGCCTATTAAGTTATTATTGGCAACACAGGGATCTTCTTCACTTCCTAATGAAAAAGTATTCTATGATTGGGTCGTTAAAGTAGCAAAAGCCAACGACTGGGATTATGATGTTAAACCGTGGAGTACTGGATTGAAATTTGAGGAATATACATTGGTATTTTTATGCGAACTTACACAATTTTATAGAAGTCATTCCAAGCTTATCAAATCAGAAATCATTGATAAAGGGATTTCTTTGTACATATATGGTCAATCTTCCTATTTATTACTTGACCAACTATCTTTAGGTGATGATGCGAGCCATGGTTACGGTGGTTTCAGAAGAATGGAAGTAGTAAATAACTACGCCGGTATCACAGACGGTTATTCAGGGAATGTGAACATAATCAGTGGTGGCGGGTCACCATCAGGAAGGACCATTGAACGGTATATTAACTTTAAAGGTGCAGACTTAGCTGCCGTATATTCAGGTGCGACAGATGAGCTGGTATTCGCAGTTTGGGATAAAGATAAGCATAAATACAATGGTGTAACCGGTGACCGGAATTCAGGTACCGTAGGCGGTAAGATCGCGTTCTA
This sequence comes from uncultured Thermoplasmata archaeon, assembly GCA_965602865.1. Lineage (GTDB taxonomy): Archaea > Thermoplasmatota > Penumbrarchaeia > JAEHCK01 > JAEHCK01 > CBFDAW01. The sequence continues at coordinate 5,279 of CBFDAW010000203.1, read as the reverse complement.
TGGTCAGACATTCCTAGCACCATCACCGACTTACCTTCAATCGTGGGAGGATATGATGGGTCGGACCCTCATATGGTTGTTGGAGGGCGCAGGTGGTGGCGCTGGTGGTAAACCCGTGGTTGACTGGGAGGACAATATCGCTAAGTCGGGTACACCCGGTGCAAGTGCTCCACGCACGGATGCACCTGGCTGCTGGAATGACGGAATTCTCACCGGGCAAAACGGTTGGGTGTCGTGTCTTGGAACAGGCATGGATAACCACTGGATGGAATATAGCTGGAAACAAGAGGTAGATATTGGCGCTTTTGCCATCCACCAGTTCCGGCCCAGCGGTACACGACAATTGATCGGTTGCATGGATATGCAGTACTGGGACGGTTCTGCATATGTAAGTCTTGGTGGTTATCATGCGATTAATGATGGTATTTATACCGTTGGCAAACCGTATTATGTAGAATTAAGCGAAATTGTCACAACCACGAAGTTCCGGTTATACAACCTGATTGGTTATGCATATCCGAGCGGTCAAATAAGCAACCCCTCGGTTTCCGAATGGGAAGTGTTCTCCGCCACAGGTGGAGGCACTAAAGGCTGGGGTGCGTATGGCGCAGGGTGCTTTAACGTCACCACAAGCCTGGCAGCGATAATCCCTGATGACTACCCGGTCCCAGGCACTTCGCAGGACATACTTAATGTGACCATCTATGTTCGTGATGACGATGATCATATATTTATACCGAATCAGCAAGGGATCGGTGTTGTGGACGAACCCGCCACAATAGATGGCGAAGGTACATATTCTTCCTCGACCTTTTTAAATAATGGTCGTAAGGTTGTAATCGATGATGAATACAATATTTATGCAATTTATACTAAACGCGTAGGCACACCAGCATATTACCAGGTATATGTTGGCAAATCTTCTGATAATGGTGAGACGTGGGAGAAATATCATGTCTCTAACCAGGCATATCATGCTTACAATCAATACTCACCCTCGCTAGCCATTGATAGCAGCGGCGTCTTACATGCGGTATGGCACGGCGGAAGTACGACCAGTACATATAACAATATTAGATATGCAAATTCAAGGGACGGCGGTGTGACTTGGAGCGAGCATTATAATATAACTTCGAGCACCGGTTCAGGAACAGTATTCAATAGTCCGAGCATTGCCGTGGATTCGGATGATAACCTTCACATCTCCTGGGACGGTCGAACATCTTCAGCTAATCCGTATAATATATATTATATCAATTGCAGTTCCATGGGTGAATGGAGCACTGTAACTGAGGTCACTAATGAAAAAGAATTGAATCAATTTGAATCATCCCTTACCGTTGATTCAAACGATGATGTGCATATTGCCTGGAGTGGAGAATTATCCAAATCTTCTTCTGAATACTATAATATCGGTTACAAATCACATTCGACGTCAAAAGATACTTGGAGCTCTATGGTAGAATTAACCGATGAGAAGGGGTATATGACTAACCCGTGTATCTTGACGGATGATGACGATAATATTTATGTGGTCTGGCATGGTGATGATGAAGAAAGTGGTCCCAGCCCTTCACCCAAAGAAAAAGTAAGTACAAGAAGCCGGGCGAGCATGTATGGTATAATGTACAGAATGTACGCCAGCAGTACCAGTAAGTGGGGCGCACGCGAGTACTTGACAGAATCGATGTGGCAATATCAACCAACGATCGCAATTAATGATAAAGGTGAGCTGGATGTGCTGTGGTATGGTAATCAATTACCCTCACTTCTATCTCCCAACCCACTACATCATGCGCAAAAGTCGGGCACTAGTTGGGACGAAGATTTCAATTTCTATTCTTCATCCGGTTATCAGTACTGTCCGAGCCTGCTTTGTTCGCCACCTGGTTCTATTGCCGAAGATGGTTTCGCCTTTATCTGGGTGGACTCGACCACCGTTAAATATTGGACCAGCAACGATTTCAAGATTGGCAAGCCGGAGTGGACGGACGGGCTGGATTCATGTGACCTTGGCACCGTGCTTGTGAAAAATGTAGCACCAATGATCAATATGAGTTCACACGGTGGAATGAATAATATCTATGAACAGGATGACTATGGCTTGGTCATAATTTTTGAGGACCCGGCATTACTTGCACCAACTGAAATAGTCGAGTACAAGATCGATTGGGACGATGGTAATACAACTAATTGGACAGTGGCGCCAATCAATAGCGTCGAGGACTTGATGGAGGGTAGTAACCCTGAGGAAGGCGAGGGGTACGATGAGGTATTAACCGGTGAGTACTCGTTTGACGATCTACCGATCACATATATATGGGTAGATTACTGGATGGGCTCTTTGAATTACTACGATATCAAAATCGAAGGTTTCAATATGAGCACTTCCCGTTGGGAAACGATTTTCAGCTATCATGACATGGCGATTCCTGACGAATTCGAAAGGGAGTATACAAAACCGCTTTACAGCCGATGGCGAATCGAGTATTCAAACTATATGACCACCACCTCACTACACTACGAATATAAATTCATGGTAGACGGTTTGAACTTTACAAGTTTGGGGTATGTGACTGCAACGCACATGTACGCCGATGATATGCCAACCGCGACACCATGGGATATCTATAATGCCACAATCGAGCTCCGCGATGACGACCTGGGATACGATATTGAGAACTTCTTAGTTAATGTCACATCTAGTGAGCCCACGATCAAGGTAGGAGACATCATCCCTGATGTATCCGATTATTTAGATGAGGGCACCGTGGTCTCTCTTAACTATATCAAGTTCAATGATGTAGCCTATGACGAGCCCACCGAGACATTCGAGTACATGTATGATTGGGGCGACGGCACCGCCTCGGGTAGTTGGAAGAGCGATTTCGTGATGTCGAGTACCGGTGGCGAGATCTACACGATAAAAGAGGATGTTTTGACCTCGGCAGCAGCAGGACTCAATAGCGCTCGTAACTTAGTTATCAATAGCAAGGGTGTTTTATATGCTGCATATATGCATTACGAGACACCAACCAGCAGATATTACCAGATCTATGTTGGAGTCTCCGAGGATATTGGTGAGACCTGGACGGAGTATGAGATAACTACTGATTCACTCTCCACAGGTCAAACCCAAGCGTACCCAACGATAGGCATTGACTCGAAGGATGTACTACATGTAGCATGGTCTGGTTATACTGCCCTAGGAAGTGTTTATAATATCCGATACGCGAATTCGGCAAATGGCGGTGTGACTTGGGAGAACTTCACGATGGTTACGACAGGCACCAGTTCTCCGGATTATCATTTATATGCAAGTATTGCCGTGGACAGTGATGATACGGTACATATAACCTGGGCCGGACGTAATGCAATAAATTCGGCGTCATACAATATTCTTTATAGGTCTAGAGCATCGGATGGAACATGGGGCAAGCTATTTTGGGTAACCAATCGCACGGGCTCGCCGAACCTGCAACGCCCATCCATAGCAACTGACAGCTTAAATAATGTACATATAGTATGGTACGGTTATACACCGTGGGTCACGAGATACAATATACAATACAGAAAATTCGATGCAGCCTCCAAGAAATGGGAACCAGTGGTCATGATAACCAATTCTTCAACGGACTATCATTATTACCCAAGCATTACGACGGATATTTACGATAATGTCCATATTGCTTGGACAGGATACCCATCCCCGTATCAGGTTAAGCACATCGAATGGAATGCGGGAACGAAGAGCTGGGGTAGCATAGAAGATGTAACCTCAACTGGTGATTATTGTTATTACGCGACCATTGGCAGTGACCAGCGCGGGTATTTATATATCGCATATTGTGGTTATCCATCCCCATATGATATCTATTTAACGATGAACAATGGCTATGGCTGGAGTGAACCTTTACTAGTCACAGAGGGTGCGGAATTCGATTATCAATATTACCCGAGCATTTTGGGTCATGGTCCATACTGCCGAGTACCACGCGGTGTGGGTGTGATTTGGACGGGACGGTTGAGTGTGGTCAACCGATACGATGTGATGTTCTACGGTTCGGAGGACTTTTTCATTGGCTGGGGACCGTTAAAGGGTCTGCCACCAATGTCACACTTGTACAATGATGATAACCCAAGTGGTACCGACCGTGACATGTATAACCTGACGATTTGCGTCCGCGATGATGACGGGGCAGTGGGTGAAGCTATAATACCGATCATGATACAGAATATTTGGCCGGTTCTTAATAAAGAAGAATTGGAATATCGGATCGTCGGCGAGGAAAACGCAGTGTATACACCGGAGATTGAATTCGTCGATCCCGGTACAGGGACGACTGAAACATGGGAATATTGGCTGGATATTGACAACTCAGAGGACTTGACCCCTGGCGACCTCACTGGTCCGGTAACCTCCACAACAGTGATCGATAATGTTACTCATGGAACGATACCACCGCTTAAGATACCGTTCAATGATGATTTTTCCAGCAAAATCGGGTTATACTTGTACGACGACGATGTGCCCTCCGAATACAAATTTATCAACTATACCTACAAAATATTCCATCCTAAGATCTTACTGGTAACCCAGGGTGCATCACCAAGCACCGATGAAAAGGGATTTTATAATTGGGTCGCTAAACAAGCAGCGATAAATGGTTGGTTAGTCGACTATAAACAATGGAGTACAACATTGCCGTTCACTAACTATACATTAGTAGTAATATGTGATTATAGCAGCAGTTCATTTTACAGGTCACAATCAAAAACCATCAAATCAAATATCATCGATAAAGGCGTATCTTTGTATGTTTATGGAAGATCTGCATATTATTTAATCGAGCAATTATCCTTAGGTGACTATGCAAGTCATGGTTACTTCGGATTTACATATAATTATGTAGTAGGCAACTATGCAGGAATTACAGATGGTTATCCACCATTTTCGGGGAATACATACCTAGTTAGCGGCACCTCTCCTGTGGGTTACACTATTGAACGGTATATAAATTTCAATGGAGCGGGCTTAGCTTCAGTTATTTCAAACTACCAAGATGAGCTAATCTTTGCAGTGTGGGATAAAGGTGTACATTCATATAATGGTGCCACGGGTGATCTAAATTCAGGTACTGTAGGCGGTAAGGTTGCGTTCTACGGTCAGGTCTTTCCGGGTACACCCACATTCAACCAAGCATGGGATGATTGGATGGGTAGTACCTTCAATTGGGAGTTTGAAGGTGTCCCGTACGGTTTGGAGGAAATCATTGAGC
>CBFDAW010000202.1:0-5976 GCA_965602865.1 uncultured Thermoplasmata archaeon | reverse complement strand
TTGCTCGTTACCTTCAAGAAGTTCAAGCACGCGCACGCGCCGTGTCGGGTTTCGCGAGTTATGGTTCAGAACCACATAACGCACGGTCTCGCCGGGGTGGACGGTTACACCCTCGCGAACCAGTTGCGTAAGCGCCGCCACGCGGTCATTGAACACGCGGTACTCGTTGAGGTTCCTGGTTACCCGCGTGGAGAAGATCAAGTCATGAGGATCGCATGCACCATTTAGTAACCGCCGCGCGTAAGCCTTCACCACTTCCAGGCTCTTATGTTTCACCACTAACATTAGCTCTTGCATGGTTTTTGCAGTAGCTAGGGTATCCAGGATCTCTTGCTGGAAAGAGATGATCAGCTTAGGTGTACTACGCTGCCGCAGCTCAATGCCGCGCACTTTAAACTTGCCGGTATCCAGTAACCCATAATATCTAGTCAAAGCGCCCACACCGGTGCTCTTGTTCGGCAGGAACACGATCCAACGATAGTAACCCTCAAAATCTATATCTATCCCCGTGCACTCGGTAATGGCGTTGCAGAGCTTCTCGAAAGACTCCCGGCGCACAGTCGGTGAATCGGGTGCAATGCCGCCGGCACTCGTCGAGAGCCAGAGCGAATCCACGATGCCGTGTAATACACGGTACCCCCTGCCCTCCGCCACTTCCATGGCGTCGAGCAGTATCTCGCGACCGTAGGCGGTGATGGATTCATGGCACTCGATCCTACCGAACCGTGCATTACGATAGCCAGTGTATCCGAAACATGTCACAAGAACCCATTTCAATACCTTTTGGCGTTGGTCGTGAATATCATTCTCTTTTTTGCGGCGGCGCTTATGCACCACCCTACGGCTGATGATTCGTTCAATGACCCGCGGGATAAGCCCGCGGTGGTGCCGGCAGATATGATAATTCGTGGATGGCACGCGCGGTGCCCGGGGGTCGCTAGCACAGCAATCACACAACACAGTCTCAGGACTGATATTCTTGGTCGATATGATATTGGGGTACAGCGATGCAAAATCGATCTCCAGGACGTTCTCGTGCACACCCACGAGCGGGTCAAAGATGTGGCCGCCACGGTCGGCGAGCAACAACGTCTTAGCATCTTTGAAGCTCTCGGGTACATTTTTCTTCCATCGCACGAGCACGCCGTCGCGCATCGCCTGGTTCACCTGCATACTGCTAATGGCAGAGCCCGGGGAGAGGCGTGACATGGTCTGGAGCGGGATGCCCGAAAGCCGCGAAAGCTCGATCAGACCGTATAAACCGCTCTCCAGAAATATGAACGAGGATAGTTTATCAATGTGTATCCGACCCTTGAACGCATAAAACGGCGGTTTATATCGTATCTGACCGTATGTGAAATATGATTTGCCCTTGTGTCTCGGCGTGCCCTTCTCACCATCAACGTGCGGTACATAATCCGAGTATACCTTATCATGCTCGCGCCCCAGCTGAAAATCATCATTGATCTCATTGTACTCTGCACGGTGATAAAGATAGGGTATAACAAACGAATCACCACCAGAGGTGTAAATGATATCCGGGTCTAGCTCGGCTACCGCTTCAATCAACCCCAGAAGCAGCCCCGGTTCATCAGTGCCATCTAATTTAATGTCGCCGATGGTGAGTTCGAGAACCGGGTCATCATATGTTACTATCCGCCCACGCTTGTTCACCTTTATCTCCAGGTCCAGCCCCACAAGCTCAGGCACCGCGTAATCCAGCGAGTATTGATCATCACCCAGTACCTTAGCCTCTCCACCCACCGCAACACGCGCCAACGGGAACACATCACGCCAGAACATGTACTTCTGCGACAGCCGCAGGTCTACATTATACAATTGAAACTTTTCATACTTCCCCTCTCGGTCTATCATAGCCGCACACGGTTTCAGTTCACGATACTCACGCATCGTAACCTCTAGGACATCATGCAATCGCAAATCTTTGATGTCTATCCGCCGCTTTAGAAGCTCCAGGCTCTTGATCTCCGGATAGTCCTTCAACTTTTTCAACAATTCACGCAGCCGCCCTTTGGTGCTATGGACATAGAATTTCGGGTCAAAGGGTTCGGAGAGCTGCTCGGCAACGGCGCAGTTATCGGCAGTTTTTTCCGACTTAAGCCAGGAGGTCATGTAATTGAACTCATAGTTCGGGTACACATCCAATAACCACCCTTTCAGTCTGACCATAAGATGTCACCAAAAGTCTGAAATTACACTTTATTATCATTCACCCCATTTCCATTTTTTTTAGTAGCAACTCCTGAGCCTTTATCCTTTAGCTGTGCAAGCTCCTTTTCGTGTTCGAGTAAGATCGCCATGACCAGCGCCTCAAGAGGGTTCAGACGCGCCGCATTGCTCGCGGCAGCGGCGTGTAGTCTGGCACGGTTCATCATGGCATCAAAGGCGGCTTTGTCATGAATGCGCAGTGCTCTTCGGAAAGCGCGCCAGTCACCGATCACATGTTCGAGCACCATCCTGAACGTTGGCACCGTCCTACCCATATAGATCACCACCGGCGCAGAAGTCGTCGAGGGTCCACTGGTACGGCGGCAGCGGAAAGTAATCCAAAAACTCGCCGTTGCCTTTGACGAACCGCAGCTTAAGCCGAGAGGGCATTTTGATGCTGAGCCTGTGCTCAGGTGGTAGCCGTTTTCTGAGCAGCCGGTCAAGCTCGAAACGGTGTATGGATCTATCATTGCCAAAGTTCGTTAGCAAGGTGGTTACGTTGTATCGCTCGGTCAGTTTTTTGAGCTTCCAAAAATCGGACTCAAACAGTGTTCTCGCCTCGCCCCAGTTCACGTCACGGTCTAAGAACAAGTCGGAGATGCACGCGACCAGCACGAGCCTGGGCTTGTGCTGGCTGAGTATGCGCTCCAGGCTCTGGGTGATTAGTGCATCGAGCTGGAAAACCGTGAATGCGCGTGCGACCTGGACACTGCGCAGCACGGAATCAGCGTCTACCCTGAACAACCGACACGCAGTGGTCAATAGATATGGGTCTAAGGTATTGCCGCCGTCTATATATATCACATCACGCTGTGAGCTGTTCACGGTGTTGACGATAATACGTGCGACCAAATTAAACAAAAACTCGCTGTGACTGGCTAATAACGATATGCTCGCCGGCGGAAAACCACCTATGAACCGATCGAGTCGGCGGAGCGTGGTGATTACGGGCGCCTCGGCATGCGGGTCAAAATTTTGTTCATGCTCGTGCACTGTCCGTAACCCCAGGCTAAACTGCGGACCCGTGTGAGGGTGAGGGTGACTGTGCCGCTGCCAGCTTGAGATCACTTTACTGAGTTGGTGGGATTCCCCACACCCACTGCCGCCCAGGACACCGAGGGCAGCATGTCCTGAAACCGCTGGTGAGCTGGGGAATGACGTCTGACCTTGTATCTGCATTTGCATCCGGTAATCTCCTCCCCAAAAGTGGCGAAGGTGCTTAGTTCTTCTGCCAGATGAGTAAGGGGTAAGGGGTAAGGGTAGGCGATCGGAGTGGGAACCTCGACCAAGAACCCAGCTACAAACTAAGCACCAATGCTATATCTTGGGGTTAGATTAATCATATCTTAATTATAGATTAATTACCTACATAGGGGGGGTCGGTGAAAATACGGTGAAAATATTAGCCACCGGTATTGGATTCCACCCAACACAGATAGATAATGAAAAGGAAAAAAATAGTGGAGGCTCCTAGGGTCACTCTTGTGGAGGAGCATTAGATTTGGCATTAAGCTCTGAGGCAGGGGATAATGATGGAATGGCAATTGGTTTTGTAAGCTTGATTTGAACAGGTACTGCCATGGGTAGGGGAGCTTTAATGTTCTTCAGTTGTTCTGGATCAATCGGTTTTGCAACTGGAGGGTAAGTCAAAGATTGTTTCGTTGTTACTGGTTGAGTAACCAAAGTAGCAACAGATGCCTGAGATTTAGCTTTAGAGTCCGTAATATCTTGTTTTTGAGTGGTCGAGGCATCTGATGGTGTTTTTGTTTTCTCGGATTTTCCTTCTTTTTTATTGGATACTCTCTTTCTGATAACTGCAAAAAATGTGAGAATGGCAATGAAAATTAGAATTATTATAATTATTCCGATGATAATTAGATTCAAATAGTTATCGCTGCTCTTTGAAGGTCGTGGCTCATCAACACCTGTTGTGTTTTCAAAAGTTGTGTCAATGTCATTTGGTTCTTGTTCGATCTCCGCTAATACAACTACCTCAACAGCTGCATATGCTGTCTCACCAGCTAAATCAGATACCATTAAACTGATTAAATTTTTCCCAGGAGGTAGAACATTATTGACTAATCTCTTACCCTCTCCCAGTTCACCAGAGATATTTGATAACCAATTGAATGTCAATTTATCCCCATACGGTAGATCCGGGTCATCACAGGTTGCTTTTAAGTATATACCCGTACCATTTTCAACTACTGAATCTGGTTCCGGGTTAATGATAATAGCCTGCCCAGGTGGGTCATTCACTGGTGTAATGGTTATGGTAACATTATCAGAAACATTTAAGAAACCATCCGATGCATAAAAAATAAGTGTCTCTTGCCCGTTCCAGTTCTTCTCAGGGACTAGCAGTACGCTGCCGTTCTCCGGGTAAATCGTTACCTTAATGTGCTCTTGCCCAAAACAACTGAAATTAAGCGAGTCGTTATTAATATCCATGAACCAATAATAGATGTTAATTGTAGTGTTATCATAGCTATCCTCGACTATCTCGAAATCATCAATAGAATTATTCACTATTGGTGCTTGGTTCCCGAATAATGTTGTCCCATAGGCAATATTAGATAGCCCTGACTTGTTTGGCACTTCATCAAAGGCGGTGATTATATAGTAATAAGTGCTATTTTCACCCAGGCCCGCATCCAAGTATTGCTCGATTCCGTTTGATACATGTCCAACAGGTTTGCCCCAGGTGTTTGGGGTTGAGGTATTGCGTCTATAGATGTTATAACCATTCAAATCCAATTCAGAGTTCGGTTCCCACATTAGTAATATTGTATCATTTGTCGCCAAGTCAACTCTAAGCCCCATGGGTGGTTCGGGCGCCACAGAATCAGAAGGGATACCGCAAATAATCTGCGAACCTAACGAGGCTTGACCACGTGCATCACGAGCATATATACGATAATAGTATGGTTTTTCATCAATTAATCCGGTATGGTTAAACGTGAACTCCTCCGCATCGAGCGAGATCTTGCGGGTCCAATTGCCCGTTAAATTTGAATAAATATCATACCCTACAGTATCAAATAGGTTTAAGTCCCAGGAGAGATTAAGTGTGTTACCGTGGGAGTATATTGACACTTTGAAATTTCTAGGTATTTTCGGGAGTAAATCCACAATTATATCCACAATATTTGACCAACCACTTTCGCCAAAATCGTTGTACGCTTTGACACGGTAAAAGTATGTGCCGTCAAATCTATGTTTAACCTCAATCACTAAACCAGAGCCGTTGTAGATAGTATTAGGCGAGTCGAAGCTTGGTGTGATGTCCTCTTGCAAAATGAAGCCAAAGGCAAAGATACCGCTATTCCAGGTCACTAGATAGTTACCATCAGAATCGACCTCGCCCGGATCTTCAAGATTTGGTGTATGAGGCGGTCGTGTCCAATTAATTGGTTTCATGAAGGGATAAAAGTCTAAGGGTATGTGAGGTATGAGGGTATCCCCGAGGCCATCGCCTTTTGTTCGTCCATATGCGCCATTATCTAAACCCATATAATCTGACCAATAATTACCCGCGGTGGGGGTGTTCCATTTATTGAACATCCCGTTATCGAGTGCATGAGCTTTTCCGTTATTATTGTTAATAAAATTGTTATGATGAATATAATTTTCATTATTCTGGTCATCATCAGATATATTTACCCCAAATTCAGAATTATTAATAAAATTGTTAAAGAGCCTGCCCGAGAATTATCTTATTAACAGTGTTAAGGACAAATTGTACCT
>CBFDAW010000201.1:0-6008 GCA_965602865.1 uncultured Thermoplasmata archaeon | reverse complement strand
GATCAATGCGTTGAAAGTGGACCCTGAGGTTACTGTCCACCAGATCCCGGGCGGTATGCTGTCCAACTTGATCTTTCAGCTTGAAGAACAAGGTGCGGGGGATAAGTACTTCGAGGTATTGGATGAAACCGCGCGTGTTCGCGAGGAGTTGGGGTACCCGCCGCTGGTTACGCCCACCAGTCAGGTGGTTGGCGTTCAAGCGGTTATGAATGTGTTATTTGGTAGATATAAGAATATCCCGCAGGAAACCAAGGAGTATCTCAGGGGAAAGTATGGTAAACCACCGGCGGAAATAAAACCCGAGATCTACGAGAAGGTCCTGGGACCCAACTGGAAGGATGAAATAATCGACTGCCGCCCCGCCGACCTCCTTGAACCCAAATGGGATAAACGCAAGGAAGAGCTGGAGGCAAAGGAGAAGGAACTGGATAAAAAATTGATCAATAAAGAAGAGGATATTATGACCTATGCAATATATCCGCAAGTTGGTCTCAAGTTCCTCGCCGGTGAAGCGGTCCCGGAATTTACATCAGATCAGCTGCCGTTACCTGCCACTCATCCATCATCACGCTCCATGGTAAAAGCTATGTTCCCGGAGCTGTCGAAGGAGGATCTCAGCGGTTTTGGCGAGCCGCCGGCACCGCGCCAGGTTGCACCGATTGTTCCTACGGAATATAATATCGAAGTAAACGGTGAGCCATATGAGGTTAAGCTGGAGCCGATTGGTGGTTTTATCTCGATCGACGGCGGCGAAGGAATCTCGGGTACGGTAGCTGCAGATACTAGTTGTAAACCACCAAAAGATGTTGAAGGTGGGATCAAATCCAATATGCAGGGGACGATTCTAAAAGTACCCGTCGAAAAAGGCGATGATGTGGATGAAGGTAAGATTATTGCCGTGATAGAAGCTATGAAGATGGAGAATGAGATCCCGTCTCCACACAGTGGAAAAGTGGAAGGTATTTTCATCAAAGAAGGCGATACCGTTAACCCAGGCGATATAATAATGGTGGTGAAATAAATTCGAAGAAAAATGGGTTACACTCAATGGTTGTGTTTAAATGTTGAACAAGATTTTGGTAGCGAATCGAGGCGAGATCGCCATCCGTGTGATGCGCGCATGTCGCGAGCTGAGCATACCCACGGTTGCGGTTTACTCTGAAGCCGATAAGACCGCATTATTTGCCCGGTACGCCGATGAGGCATATTTATTAGGTCCCAGCCCCGCATCACAAAGCTATTTGAACATCGAAAAGATCCTGGATATTGCAGAAAAGACCGATTCTGACGGAATCCACCCTGGTTATGGTTTTCTAGCGGAAAACGCAAAGTTTGCCAGCGAGTGCAAAAAACACGGCATGGAATTTATAGGCCCCCCACAAAACGCCATCGAAGCAATGGGTAGTAAGATCGAGTCCAAAAAAATGATGAAGGGTGCGGGTGTACCCGTGATCCCCGGCGTAGAAGAGGGCATTTCCGATCCCGAACGTGCAAAAGATGTGGCGAACGAGATAGGTTATCCCGTAATGATGAAAGCCTCCGCCGGTGGCGGCGGCATTGGCATGAAGATCGTGTACGATGAGAAGGACCTGGCTAAACAATTGGAGTCCACAATGCGAATTGCCAAGTCCTCGTTTGGTGACGATACCGTCTTCATCGAAAAATATCTTGACGAGCCGCGGCATGTGGAATTCCAGGTTATCGGTGATAAGAGCGGTCATTTCATTCATGTCCGCGAGCGTGAATGCTCGGTTCAGCGTCGGCACCAGAAATTGATTGAAGAGACGCCATCTTGCGTGATGACCGAGGAACTGCGCGAGCGTATGGGTGAGGCGGCCGTCAAAGCGGGAAAAACGATCGGGTATTACAATGCTGGCACCGTGGAGTTCATGTATTCCAAGGGTGATTTCTATTTCCTGGAGATGAATACCCGATTGCAGGTGGAGCACCCGATTACAGAGATGATCACCGGTGTGGACCTGGCAAAAGAACAGCTTCAAGTTGCCTCGGGGCTAGACCTTTCATATGAGCAGCAGGATATTACCAGTAGAGGCTGGGCAATCGAGTGCCGAATTAATGCCGAGGACCCGCTGAACGAGTTCTTACCGGCACCGGGGAAAATCATCAGGTATGGAGAGCCCGGTGGGCCGGGCGTTCGCGTGGATAGCGGTGTATACGCTGGGTTCACGATACCATCTTTCTATGATTCATTGATCGCCAAGCTTGTCGTGTGGGGCCAAACCCGTGAGGAGGCGATCATTCGTATGAAGCGTGCGTTATGGGAATACCAGATTACGGGTGTTAGGACCAATATACCAATGCATCATGTGATATTGGAAGATGAGTATTTCAAACGCGGTGAATACACCACACATTTCATAGAAGAGCACAAGATCCTAGATAGGGTCAAGGAATATATCCAATCCCAAAAGGCAGCAGCGCAGCCCGCAACACAAGTTGCGGTTATCACCGCGGCGGTGGGTATGTATTTGAATTCCATTTTAGCTAGTTCCGGAAGTAATAAGAAAGATTAAGGGGGTATTGATTTGGAAGATGTAATTGAAATACCGGGCACTTCTTCGGCTAAGCAGTTAGATATAGATGGAAAGCACCTTAGGCTGTTATTCAAATCAGGTAAAATGGAAGGAATCCTTATTGAAGTACAACCTAACGAAGAATTTGGTAAACAATATACACATGACGGCGAAGAATTACATTTCGTAATCGAAGGTGAGATAGAGTATATGATAGGTGATAAGATTTATAAATTATCGGAGGGCGATGGTCTCTGGCATAAATCTAACATACCTCATAGCGCACGTAACCCCAGTATGAAAAAAGCGAAGTATATAACCATTGGCGTCCCACCCACCTTCATGTGATACTTTAAAGAGAGAATTCCACCAGTCTATTAACTGGTGGTAGTGGAATTCTCTCTTATACATAACTAAGAAAAAAATATCAGAAATAGCAAAAGGCCAACAACATCAGAATAAATTATTTATCTGTAATCGCTAATTGGTGATATGATGGATCCGGAAATAATCTCCAAACTTTCTTCCATCGTCGGGGAGGAAAATTGTAAAACTTCAACGGCGGAGTTGTACGCATATTCCATGGATGCGGGAATACATAAACGCATGCCCGATGCCGTGGTTCGCCCGCGAACTACCACGGAAGTGGCGGAAATTGTTAAATTAGCAAATGAGTATAAATTTCCATTAGTCCCCCGCGGTGCCGGCACTGCATTGTGCGGTCACTCCGTAGCAATTGACGGCGGTGTGATCGTTGACCTCCAGAGGATGAATACTATTAAAGAGATAAAAGTTGAGGACCTGTATTGTATCACCGAACCCGGTGTGGTGCACCAGGATCTTAATAATGCCCTGAAGGAATATGGTTTTTGGGTCCCTGGGCCGTCCAGTGGTAATGTGGCAAACATCGGCGGCATGGTTGCTACTAATTCATCGGGCGGTAATGCTGTGAAATACGGCGCCACTCGGGATTTTGTCCTGGGGTTAAAGGTGGTGTTACCAACAGGTGAGGTGGTTCGGGTAGGTTCGAAGACCATCAAGAACGCGGGGGGGTACCAATTTGAAAAATTCTTTTGCGGCATGGAGGGCACGCTGGGGATCATCACCGAGATTACATTAAAGGTAATTCCACTCCCTGAAAAGAGGGCGGCAGCAATTGCAATGTTTGATTCCTTAGAGAAGGCTGGGCAGTGTGTATCAAATATCATTGCCGCACGATTAATACCATCGGGTTTGGAACTCATGTCAAATGTGTGCATTCGTGCGGTAAATAAGGCACTAGATCTAGGTCTACCCGAGGTGGCTGCTATTTTATTGATCGAGGTCGATGGTGACGCCCAGGTGATTAAAGGTAATATTCAAAAAGTTTCTTCGATTTGTCAAGCAAGCGGCGCAACGTCGGTTGATTTTACAGACGATGAGAAGCGTATAGTAGAGCTATGGAAGGGTCGGAAAGGTATGATCCCGGCGTTGAGTACATTAAATGAAGATCTTGTCACGGTTATGCTGGCGGATGATATGTCCGTTCCGATCTCACAAGTTCCAAAAGCGGTTATGGAGTTCCAAGAGACCTCTGATAAATACGATATAATAATTGCGAGTTATGGTCACGCAGGCGATGGTAACTTGCATACCAAAGTATTAATGGATCCCACTAAGCAAAGCCACTGGGACCAGGCAGAAAAGGCGGTACAGGAGATATATGATGTGGTTTTGCGATTGGGAGGGACGGTAACCGGTGAACATGGGATCGGGATCACCAAAGCACCGTTCTTCCATCAAGAACGCCAAGCGCTAATCCCCGCCATGAAAGCGATCAAACATGCTCTGGACCCGAACAATATCATGAACCCGCACAAAATAATGGATTGGGAGTTTGGGTTCATTACACATCTTAGATACAAGATCGAGAGTGAATAGATGAAAACAAAACATGTGAACAAAGAGGTTTGCCCGATCTTCGAGGATCTCGGCTGGGATTCCGCATCAGCGCGTGGGAAAATTGCACTTGCATATGGATTGTATATGGAGGACATCGAGCCCGATGAATCGGTGCTCGAGCGGTTGCTCCAGTGTACGACCTGTGAGGATTGTAGACGTCGGTGCCCTTCAAATACTGATGTCGTAAAGGCAGTGGAGGCGATCCGAAAAGACCTGAACGAAGCCGGGTTTGCACTGGAGATACATAAAAAGATCGAAAAGTCCATTGAGAAATATAATAATCCATATGGCGAAGACGCAGCCAGAAGCGAGGTATTGGGCGAAAAGCCAAAAAATGCGGAGATCGCCTACTTCGTCGGTTGCACGGCGACATATCGAAATCCCGAAATCGCAAATGCTGGGCTATCGATCTTAAAGAAATTAGGGGTAAATTACACGGTTCTCGATGAGGTATGCTGTGGTAGTGTTTTGCAAAGAACAGGGTTCAGTGATGAAATATTGAAAAGGCTTGCGGATACGAACATAAATGCAATTGAAGCTACTGGTGCGAAAAAGGTGCTATTCTCCTGTGCCGGTTGTGTGAGAATGTTTCGGAAGGAATATAAGGAGTTCGTTGACTTTGATTTTGAACCGCTACATTTTACAGAATGGTTAGTCGACCAACCGTTACACTTGAAACCATACCCCAAGAAAGTTACATATCACGATCCGTGCCATATCGGAAGACATATTGGTATCTACGACGCACCCCGGAAGTTAATCGGTAGCATCCCGGAAGTAGATTTCCGGGAGATGGAGTATAACAAAGAACTGGCAAAATGCTGCGGCGGCGGCGGTGGTGTGCGCTCAGCGTATCCTGAGGTAGCTCGTGGATTGGCATCGAACCGGGTTAAACAAGCCGAGTTTGCCGACGTGCTGTTGAACACCTGCCCGTTTTGCCTGAACACGCTTAAATTCGGCAATGAAAGGTCTAAAATCGATATTGAAATAGTAGATCTATTACAAATAATTGATAGTTTGCTCGAGTAAGTTATTATTTGAAACTCTATTGAGAGATATAGGGGGAATAACTTTGAGTTTAAAAAATGGTGCAAAAAAAGTGATTGAGAATTGCATGGGAGTTACCCGGGGTGAAAACGTTTTGATTATCGCGGATACAAATAAACAGAAAATCGGCAAAGCACTGTTCGATGCCGCTATTTCTGCAAAAAGTGAAGCGATGTATATCATAATGCTGCCCCGCACTCACCACGGCGAGGAGCCGCCCGTGGGTATTTCCGAGCTTATGAAACAAGTGGATGTTATAGTCGCCGCAACTTCGTGTTCATTGACTCATACCCAATCACGGCGCGAAGCGTCGAAACTCGGTGCTAGGATCGCCACGATGCCGGATATTACTGAAGAGATGTTCACAAAGGGCGGGATGACCGCGGATTTCGAGGAAGTACGTGAACGGATCGAGTGTGCATTCGAAAAAATTAAAAAGGCGGATTCTGCTCATATCACCACTACTTTGGGAACGGACCTGAAAAT
>CBFDAW010000200.1:0-6034 GCA_965602865.1 uncultured Thermoplasmata archaeon | reverse complement strand
CACATTTATGTAATCGCTATCAACGAATTGACTATTGTCTGTAGCGGTAACCCCCAGCATTACTAAATTACCTTCGCTATATTCCGAACTATCCCAATCTATGCTCCAATTATCATAAGCAGGTTCATTAGTACCTGAATCGTCTGTGGCGGGGCCGATCTTATCAATATTTGCCGCTTTCTCCGCCCATACCTCTACAGATGAGATCGTATTCGGTCCTTTTGCCTCACCTTCGACTTTGACACTTCCGTAGACGATCATCCCGTCAACGAAATCCTGCTGGTCGATCGTATTTCCGCCGAATTTTAACCTGAGGATTTCTACGGTTACCAGAGTTACTATAATAGTAATTTCATTAACTCTTTCTTCGACAATTACGTTTTTTGGGTATTTCGCTTCCGCACCCGACTTGGATGCTGTGATTTTCCAATGACTTTCCGAGCCGTCCGCATCAGATTTAGTAATTAGCCAATATAAAAGAAGTATCGCGAGTCCATTTTTATCGGTGGTACTTTGCTCTGTCGAACCAGCTATCGTAGGATTTACGGTAGCGGTAACGGTGGATTTCTCGAGGTCGTTTCCTGAGTTATCCTTAACATATGCATATAGGGGATGATAAATATATAATTTAGTAGACCCGACGGCTTTGGGTATTACCTTGCCGGTCTCGATCGGCTCGAGGTCCGGAATATATAGATGCGCACCGTTTGACGCGTCAATGGAAATCAAGTGTGAAATACTGTCAGCCCATAGTTGTGTGTATTTATTCCCGTAAGTTGTTACGCCCTCAATTGATTTATACTCATCCACCAGTAATGATTTACAATTAAAATAGATTTCTGCTCCACCCTGAACTCCGGGGCCGCCTAGCCCTGAAGGACTTTGCGTGCCGGTACCGCCAGAACCTCCCTTGGCTTTGATTACACTATTTTTGATTGAAATCTTATTGCTTGATTTGGAAATTATATTGATTTCCCCCAAACCACCATCACCGCCCGAGCTACCTACTTTACCACTGGTGCCACCACCGGTACCACCCACACCGTTAATAGTAGATACATCTATTAACATAGAGATTTTTGATGAAGTATTCGTACCGTTCGCCTGAATGGTGATTTTTCCGGGTCCGCCTTTCCCGCCTTTATCTATTCCTTCGCGATCACCCGCACCACCGGTACCACCTGTTACTTTTATTACTGAGCTGCCGGTTATGGATATATAAGAATCGCTCATCAGCTCGATCTCAGCACTGCCGCCTTTTCTACCGCTCGAATCCTGATTAGGTGCAGAAGCAGCCACTGGACATTTACAATCGATGGTTCCTTTATTTGAGATCTCGATGGGGTCCTTGGTGTGGATGAGCACTATTGACGGTAAACCATCCAGCGTAGTTGATTTATCATTTCTACAAGTGAGTATCCCACCATCCATAATATTGAAGCTTTTACAATGAGCATTTACATACCAAGCTGTCAATGTACCTTTGATGACAACCGAGCCATTATCGGTAACATTTAACCTACCCTTGATTTCATGAATGCCTCCGTTAAAGATAAGTTTCGCATCATCCTTCACCCAAACCCAATCGTAGTTTGAATCTTTTGTTATAGTTTTGATTGTTGTACCGTTAACGGTAAGAGGCATCCGTGACCCTCGGCTGCTTCCTGTGGCACCTGAATCGTCAGACGATGTAATTACACCTATTGAGTTTACCAGCGGGAATAATGCGACGAACATTAAAATGAAAATAATAAAGAGCCCAACGGTTTTTTTCCGAAATGACCATAACCGAACTACCCGATACATATTGCTTGCCACCCTTAGTGTATATATGAATCTTCCAGTTTGTAAATTTATTGGTTGTTAAACCTTTTTACGTTGAACTTAATATTCAAACACATCACGGCCACCGCTCAGGTCGAACATCTTGCTCTGCTCTTTTTGCATTTTGCCATTAGTAACTGCCGCCAAGCCTAACCAGACTATGGCGTTCACGGTGAATATTAAGGTTAAAATCATCTCTGTCATTGTGAATTCATCACTGAACAATAAAATTAACATTAACACCAAAAATAATCCGCCAAAGATCTTACCCGCCAGTATGATCGCCTTCTTCTTTTGGAGGCT
Source organism: uncultured Thermoplasmata archaeon (assembly GCA_965602865.1). GTDB lineage: Archaea > Thermoplasmatota > Penumbrarchaeia > JAEHCK01 > JAEHCK01 > CBFDAW01. The sequence goes on along the minus strand of CBFDAW010000200.1, from coordinate 3,907 downwards.
GTCTGTCAGGTCTAGGATCATGGTGCGTCGAAGGGCTTCTTCTTTTTCTTTTGCCACAGTACCGCGCATGAACCGTTTTCCGCAAAAACGGCAATCTATATACTGCTGTTTCGTATCTTGAACATGGTTGCCACAATGAGGGCACTCGATAAGAGTTCCACGCATAGCCATGGTAATCGAATTTGTGAATTACATCTAACTATAAAGAATTATCGTTAATCCACAAAATTCAAATAACATAAAAATTATTCCTTTACCACACTCCAGAATAATAAATATTTACTTGGAGGGGGAGAATTAAATCAATTTGGACCCTTTAATAGAGGTGAGTCTATGAAAATTTATTCAAATAGAGTTCGAAAAATATTTGTATATAGCATAGTAATTTTAATGTTAGTTATTGTTGGAATATTAAACCTTGCTTCGATATCAAGCACGGAATCAGAAGACGTTGAACCAAATGCTACAGAGAATGCGCCAACGCCACGAAGTAGCGAAGCCAGAAATACACAAATTGATGGATACCTACAACTTTGGGATACAAATAACAACCAAGCACATAATGGTATTTACTCTCGGGATAATTCCTATAATAAATTCTATTTGGACACTACACATTATAATTTCAGGATATACCTGAAAAATATTGATTATAATGATTACGACTTTAGATATGTTAATACTACTTTAAAACCCGGCTCTGGTGTTGGGAGTCTCATTACCATTGTAGACCCGTATTATAATGAAACATATATGGACCCCGGTGAGGTCGATTATTTCGACTATGACTTCTATATCGGCACCAGTGCCGTCATCACCCAATATGAACTCGTGATCGATATTAGATTCGTGGTGCGGGATACTAGTTTCAACCATATTGACCGCTCGGGAAAGATTTACATCAAAATCCAGCTCTCTTCTCGACTTAGGACGGATGGTGGTAATGAGATCCTCGAAATCGAAGCAATAAATAAACAAGGAAATGTCGAGCCACTCTATTCGGGGGCGAAAAATCAATTGCTCTCTATGCCAAATGTCGAAACGGACTTTGGCGGGACATTATATGATCTGACTTTTACACTCGATCTACCGTCAAGCTTTGTTTTGCAATCAAGCTTTGGCGAAGCCGAAGAAGTGAGGTCATACCCGTATTATATACCCATGTGGCGGCTTACGAATGCAGGAGCGAACGACGCAAAAGCGGAGGTAATTAACAGCACTTGTGATGTGGTTTATTTTTTATCCGGGAGAGAGATCACAGAATTTCAATTGCCAACATCCATTGAAATATCGAAGACACCTATTTTAGGTTTAAGCGACCAAATACCAGAATCAGAAATAGGCTCCACGACAAATGATATTGTGAATTCAAATGTCGAGATCTACCAAAGCGCATTGTCTGAATCGTTTTCATTGCAGTTTAAGAACACGGGCAATATAGATTTAAAGAATGTAGAGGTTGAGCTTTTTACCGATAATGCCGCTTATTTCTTTAACTCGAATTTCTATTATGACGAAAATGATTATTCGAATAAGCGTATTTACGGCAAAACCGTTTCGTTTGGTGATATTTCCAAGGGCTCATCAATAACCAAATCCTTTTCCACTGAAGTGATCAAGAACCTACCACCGGGATTGTATAGAATCCCGATCAAGTATACGGCTACCTATACTCAAGGATTTATAGATCTAGATCTGGATATATATGACTATCATGAAGACATTGTTTCTGCAAGATCAACCAATAACGAAGGCTTTAGACCATTTATTTTAGTAAATGTAATAGAGGGTGACGATGAAAATGATAACACCGAGCCGGATCTGCTGGCAATGTCCTCGACATATCTTGAACCGGGTATGCATAATGTATTAGTCAATGTTCAGCTCACAAACCAAGAGAACTATCGATTAACGAATGTAAATGCTCAGATAACAGCCGGTTACGATTCGCCTTTACTACCGTTAAACGAGATCAATCGAACCGCGGGAAAGATCGAGGCACAGGAGAAGGACTTTACAATGTATGCCGGAAATTACCAATATACCGTTCATTTTCTAGCGGATATATACAAAAACGCCGCACCCGGAATCTGGGAAACTGCCATTACCGTAACATGCTTAAACCCGTTCAACCAAGAACGAACCACCGTAGTTAAGGTGCCTTTAAATATTAATCCCATACCACCGAAATTTATAATTTCTGAGACTACTACCGAGAAGATCAAACCCAATAGCAATTTCACATTAAAAATCAAGCTCTATAATTGTGGTGGCAGTAATGCTAAGAATGTTATGGTAATGTTCAATGGGTCATCAAATCTATTTTCAGCGGTGGAGAATATCTTGGAAATAGAATCAATTAATAAAAATGAAGAATTCGAACTTGAATTCTTGATTAGAACCGGTGAACTTGTAACCGGAACCACATATACGGCTTCTATCTATATTAGTTATGAAGACCCCTTGGGAAATCTATTCTCCTTTGATTCAACTACGGCACAAATTATTCCATTATATATAGAAAAAGAGGAGCCACCTTCAATACCAAGATTTATAATTTCCGATGTATCCTCAAAAGATATTAAACCCAATAGCAATTTCACTTTATCGATAAAGATCTATAACTGTGGTGATACCTCTGGCAAGAATGTTATGTTAATGTTTAATAGTTCAACAAACCTATTCTCTGCCAGAGAAAGCATTCAGGGTCCTAAGTTTATGATGAAAAACGAAGAGGCGGAATTTGATTTTGTAATTAAAACAGGTGAGGTTGAACCGGGGAAGACATATAAACATTCCATATTGATCAGTTATGAGGATTCGTCAGAAATAATCTATCCATTTGACACAAATCCTGAATATTTTATCGAATTACAGGTGAAAACTGAAGAGCCGGAAGTTATTACGGTAGTAAAAACCGAAAAGGCAGAAGGTTGGGAAGTCGACCAAGGTCTAGCACTGGTGGTTCTTGGATTACTTTTTTTGATTAGTGTAGTGATTTTCAGTATTTTACGTTCTAAATTAACGAAAAGTGAATTACGCACTGCTGAGATACCGCGTGAGGAAGATAGACAAGAAATGAGTTTTATGCGGAAACCTGATTCTAATGTTATTGATATGACAGAGACCAACTATCCACCTCAACAATATGTTCCCCCGTCAGAACAGCCCGCACCAGTACCCACTGAAACGTATCCTACTAGTACTACCACCGATTTTCAACCTACACCAGTAGGACAAATAACGAACCCAAATTTAGCATTGGGTCCGGCACCTACACCTCCCCCCACACCTGTACCCGTACAATCTTCAGCACCCATACCGACACCGGCACCCGATCAAGATACAGGAGATGCATCTACAATTTCAACACAAGAGCAACAACATATCCCAGGACCTTATCATCCTAACCAATACTAAAATTATTTCATTTTACGAGCTAAAGGCGTTCAAGAATTTTTTCGGAACCGAACATACTTTACGATTTTTATCCGCAATAAGATGTATTGTATAACCCTGGGCAATCGGAATCGGCTTGTCATTATCAATCCTAAATATTTTTGATTCTACTTTGAAACCCTTAGTATATACCTCAGGAACTGTAGTATGGATCTCCAATAGATCGTCGAATTTCGCCGTATTTTTATAATCACAATGTGCTTCGACCATAGGTAACCGACGGTCATAGGGTAAATTTAATTCTCTGAACATCTCCATTTTTCCTACTTCAAAGTATATTAAAAAATTTGAATAATACACTATCTCCGCTGCATCAGTCTCGGCATACCTAACCCTTAATTGCGTTTTATAGACCTTCATTCCACGACCATTTTTTTTTACTAACGTTTATTGGAACGGGCGTTCGACAAGTAGTCTTAGAGCCAGCACTCATTTTTTAATTTTTGGT
>CBFDAW010000199.1:0-6052 GCA_965602865.1 uncultured Thermoplasmata archaeon | reverse complement strand
AAAGATGCAGTTTAGGGTTAAAAGATACTGTATCTATTTTAATTGCACGGCCTCGGGTTTGCGCGCTACAACATCTTCTCTACTTTTCACCACAATTCTTCGACGAGATTTGAAAAAGAACCCGAATACGAAAGATAATACTATCCCAATCGGAACGAAGACAAGTGCAATTGAGATTAAAATACTGTAGATCGAATTGTATTCCAAACTATAGCCGAACTGCGGTGCAATAGCTTGAACGTAACCAGAGAGGAAGACCTGTAATAAAAGTACCAATAATGAGATAGCTGTGATTATTGCTATTAATACTCCAAACCACATGAAATAATTACCAATAACAGAATTTACACTGAACTCACGTAAGTTGTGTGATGTTGCATAATCGTCAACCTCCGAGAATCTGATGGAGGCATGGCAAAGTTCGATATAACATAGAAAAAATACTGCAAGAACCAAAGTCTTTATCATAATCCCGTAATCCCAAAGAGCTTTACCAATAGTGCTTGGATCTTCCCATGAACCTAGGATCGGCATTGCCAGTAGAAAAATTATGGATAGAATTATAAAAATAACATTTAATGGTGGTATATTTTTTCTTTTTGAAAGTTGTATATTACCAATGAATATACCCGCAATTCCAATTCCAAGCCCAACAACACCCATAATAATGCCCAACATCCAATACAGCGATTCGGAATAGGATAAAAAGATTATATACCAAATTAAGATCAGGACACTTAAAATTGCCGCTCCGATTTTAACACCGATTACTCCTTGACTGCCCAATTTTATAGCGGTATCTCCTTTTTTCTCGGTTTGAGGTGATGCGTCTGACGGTGGTACATCTGCGGGACTACTTGCCATTTTGAATCCTCCAATAATTATGCAAATCTGCCACCCCGTGACGGTATATTTCGGGCTTCAAGTAAAACTTGAATCAGTGGCATCTCAGGTTTCCAGTCTACCACACGTACTCCATAGCCGCGGAGTTCGTTGACTGTGATATCACGTTCAAGTTTAATAACTTCATACGATATCGGATCTACTTTCTTAACCAAGTCTTTATTGTGTTCCCGAGCCATTAGCTCGAAATCTAGGGATGATGGTGAGATGATAGTTACATCGAATTCAAGTACACGCATGGTACTGATGGCTTTACGTAGTGTTTCATCCTCATCCAGCGAGGATATGATGATCACTGGCGATTGCCGGGGCATATATGGTAATGCAACTTCCACGATTCCGCTCAATGGAATATCCCCTTTCGGATTCGCACCAGCTAAACTGGTTAGGATTTCGAATAATTGTTTTTGGCCGCCACCTTTTTTCACGGTTTGGACCTTATCACTGTAAATAACGAGCTGCACGGTATCACGGCGTTTTAAGAAGAAATTAGCCAATGTTGCAGCTGCACGGGCGCCGTATAAGTTTGCATTATCCGATGTCATACCGTAGTTAGAAACCGCCCGTGAGTCAAAAACCAAGGTGATATCCGAAACACTCTCACGCTCGTGTTCGTTAACCAATAATCTACCGGTAGATGCATACGCCTTCCAATTGATATTCTTAAACGGATCACCGGGGATATAATCTCTAATTGAGAAGAATTCATACCCTGGTCCTGGCATCTTTACACGCATCTCACCGGGATAAATCTTAGGTTGGCGTGATTTAATGTACAATTCTTTGACCTCACGAGTTTGCGGGAAGACCGTTAAGGTTGTGTCAAATTCTGCCTCTAATTCAGTATAAAACAGATTGAAGGGATCATGAGACCGTACCTGGATGGGGCCAAGATGGTAAACTCCTTTTATGGGGCATTTCAAAGTGTACCTAATCCGAGCTTCTTTATCTTTATTAAGATTCAAGAAAGTATAGTTACTCCCTCGGATCACATCCATCTCTTTTGGCAGTTTATCCCGAACCTCAAGAAAACCAGTTTTCCCACCTTGGTTAAGTAATCGTAATTCGATCTTAACCGAACCATCCTCGAATATCTTTTCGTTTGATATTTGGCGATTAGGATATAATTGGCTCGTCCGGTTTGAAAGTACACCGACGAACATATAAGTGAAAAGAACTATATTGACCCCCAGTAACGGTAGATTTCGGAATATAGCGCCCATTAATATTAATAATACAGCTGTACTAAGAATTAAAACTCCTTTTTTGGTCCACATTGACGCTTTCTCCTGAGAATCTTATTATTTACGATCGAATTAATACCCAAAATATGGGTAAAAATTTGAATGTTCATTATAGAGCCGGTACTGGAACTTCTGCCAGGATTTTATTTAAAATATCCTGAGCCAGTACACCTCTGATTCTAGGCTCAGGTTTTAAGATGATTCTATGGTGTAAGGCATTAATAGATACAGCCTTAATGTCATCGGGTGTAATGAAGTCACGACCAAATAGTACAGCGCGTGCACGACCCAATTTGAACAGTGCAAGACTGCCACGAGGACTGGCTCCGACCACAACACGTGGATCTTCACGGGTACGAGTGACTATTTCAACAATGTAGGTCAATAATGCAGGGTCTAAGTGTACTTTTTCAATAGTTTGCTGCATTTGAATGATCTTTTCCGGACTAGTAACAACGTTTACATCCACTTGGTCCTTACCACGACCCATACGCCTGATCAGGATCTCACGTTCATCTTCACGGCTTGGATAGCCCATACTAAACTTTTGCATGAACCGGTCCACCTGTGCCTCTGGTAATGGATAAGTACCCTCTTGTTCAATCGGGTTTTGTGTCGCCATCACAATGAACGGCTTTGGTAGTTTATGCGTCACACCTTCAATCGAGACCTGGCGTTCCTGCATTGCCTCTAACATAGCCGCTTGTGTTTTTGGTGGTGCTCGATTGATCTCATCAGCTAGGATTATATTAGCAAAGATCGGTCCTGGTCGGAACTTAAATTCGTTATCTTTTTCGTCGTAGATATAAGTTCCGGTAATATCTGATGGCAATAGATCCGGGGTAAACTGGATACGCCGATATTTACAGCCCAGCGCATCTGCAAACGTCATTACCATGAGAGACTTTGCCAACCCAGGAAAATCTTCTAATAAAGTATGTCCATCGGCTAAGATGGATAGTAATACATTTTCCAAAACTGACTTTTTTCCGACGATTGCTTTACCAACCTCGCCCATTAATGTGTTCGATGTTTCTGCAACACTACGTATTGCAGCTATACTAACGTCAGACCTAATTCGGCCGTGACCTGGTGCCGGTCCCCGTGGCGGTACTCCTGCGGCTCCGGGTCTGCCTGGTGGCAGTTGTCTCCCTGGACCTGCTCCTGGTGCCCCGCCTCGTAGAGCAGCACCTTGTTGTTGTTTTCCATTAGGCATTTCTCATCACCTTCATATTCTGTTTAATTTTTTTTTAATGATTTTATTTTATTTACCAAATTTGGATATTTTTTCCATAATTAATTTTAATTCGTCATAACTATATGATCGACTCGGATTTCTAACTAATTCAATAAGTTGCGGGTCTTTAATGATATCATTGATAGCCGCGGGGCTTAGTTCCTTGAACTCTTCTGGTGATAATCCTTTAACCATCCGCGTCTTATTCAACACTGCCCATTTAACACGCTCCAATTGAGTTGCTCTTACCGTAGGTAACGACTGGCGTGAATTGAGTAGATTAATATTATGGCGATGGACCCAACTCTCCTTTTTCCTAACCACCGCTACTACAAAGGATAATAATAATACAAAAATAATGATCATGGCTGAGCTATACCACGGGTCCGAAGTCAGAAATGTTATTGTTTGTACTGAAGCATAAATAGGTACCAAAAACTCATTTTCCACATAATGGCGACTTTCATCAAAAATTATAATCCCACCATCAGGTAATAAGTATCTGATCAAGTGTTTAGCGAATTTTTTGTTGTCATAATCCAATTCACCATCAGGTGTACGGTCGGCAATATAGTTACGTTTAGATTCCTCAGGTGCCGTAGATTCACTGATATCTACACTAGTAATCCCATTAATTCCCGCTGGTGCATTAACCCATTCATCTACCGGAATATTGACGGTGGGAACGCCATTGTCATCAAGTCGATAAATCTCATTAGTATCATCATCGGTCGCTAGATGATCCAGGGAATAAATATCATTAACAAATAAACTTGAATCGCTAATAAATATTATTGAGCCAAAATCGGTAAATTCTTTGGTATTGTAATGTTTATGACATGGATCCTTAACCATGAATTCCGCGGTGGTATCCCGACAAGAACCGGTCCTAATATCAACAGCTCCGCCACATTCCGGGCAAATTACAACTTCAACAATGAGTTGAATTTCCGAGCCTGGTGAGCTGATCTCATCCACCACATCATCGGTGGAGTACTCGTCACCGATCGAGGGTGTATTAGCTCCGGGTTTATTATCTAGATTTACATAACTCGGCGGGTCACTGGTACCACCGTGGGCTATTATTCGTGTGCCTTGAGATGACATACCGGTTGCATCGTTAAATAAAAGCCGATAACTTTCTAGGTCCTCATCGATCAATGAATCGCCGTCATTATCAAACCCATCGAAGATCTCTTCGTCCACACCATAATCGCCAGATATGTATTCATCAATAGTTATACTATTTTCATCTATAGTTACGCTCTCACCTAGGTCGTATTCATTATTACCATTAGAATCTATATATGTGAACTTATTGTCACCGTTCAGATCATGCCAAATCATTGGCTCCTGAACACCATTATTGTTTAGATCAATCCAGTCCCCATCATCATCCAGGTGGTCTTCATTCAAGCCTTCATCTTCGTCCTCATCATCCATTTTACCATCATGATCGTTATCACGTCCATCTTTTGCAGATTTTGCTTTATCCATATCGTCATCGATTGGTGTGCCCTTCTCGGGCGGGTCTTCATCGTTTCTGCCATCTCCGTCCTGGTCAGAATCCCAAATACCATCGGGTTGTTTTATATCACTGTCCGCCCAGTCAAAATCTATGGTACTACCACTCTTCTCATCCACGGGTGGTTGTGTCTTCAGGTTGTTCAGGACTAAAGTATTAGTTTGATTTATTAGAATTTCAGTTTCAGTGGGGATATATGGAGTAAACTGGTCAGCACTTAATTTTGCATTTACAATAGTGAAATTCTCATTTCTATCAAATTCATTATCAAAGAATTTACCGCGATAATAAGTTACACGAAAATATCGTGCAAATTCATTAAGATATCCATAATCATCAGCCAATATTGCATGTCCGCCTTTGCGTAGAAAATCTAACAATGCATTAACCTCATCATCGGTATACTTTCTCTCAAGACCTACTCCAATATATATCGTTTCTTCGGGTTTCACATCCGGTCCGTTTAGGATCGTAGGACTGGCTACAATGGAATATACCTCATATTCGACAATTACATCACCCTCTGTATCCTTGATTTGAAATCCCTCTAAATCATCTTTGTATTTCGATAGATCATCATAATTTTCCGAATATGGTGAAAACCGTCCCTCAAGGTTACGGTCCAGCGCCATATTTGAGAACGGATAGACAAAATATACTATAATTATAAACAAAAGCGCAAATAATGCTAGGCCACGCTTTATCATATTTTCACCGATCTTAATAAATAATATATATCTCTAATTTAACATATTATTTTAATAACACATTTGTTACTAACCTAAGAGTGTTTTATTATTTTATTAATAAATAATCAACTTTTTTTCCAACTTCCACACTATTGGCTTGAACACTTGTGTTGCCCTATTGGGATTTTCATATTTATAGTTTAGCATAATATATTAATTCTAATAATATCCAATTTTAAACTGGATACATTAATATTTTTGCTTCTTCTCCAATTTTTAACGCAATCATATAAGTCGAGAGTCTATAGAGTCCAGGGTCAAGAGTCAAAATTGAAATAATAAATAAGGTTCCGTAAATTCAAATTCTGAAAAGGACCCAACTTTCGATTTAATTACTTACCGCCGGGTCCTTTCGGAGTTTTTGATCCACTAGATGGTGGTAGTGCTTTTGAAC
>CBFDAW010000198.1:0-6053 GCA_965602865.1 uncultured Thermoplasmata archaeon | reverse complement strand
CCGAGCTATCGATTACGGTGGATAGCGATTTTATAGTGGTCTCCGGTAGTACCTTAATCTTTCTCGGCTCACGTGAGATACCAAATCAAATAGAGGTTCTGGTTAATGACGGCGAGTTTAGTGCATCGCAGATGATTGCCGTACATTTGAGTGTAGCCAAGGGCCCGCGGGAACTTACAAATTGGGACCTGTTCATATATATTTTACCATTTTTAATTATTATTATATTAATAACCGGAATAATTGCGGGTATAGTCTATCGTAAGAAATCAAGGTTCACTGCTGAAGAGGTGTTTTTGATACACAAAGGTGGGACTTTAATTAACCATCTGACTCGGCATACAAAGGCGAATGTAGATGATGTGATCTTCTCGGGCATGTTCACGGCGGTGCAGGAATTCATTAAGGATACTTTTACGCAAGATGATCAAGGTGTTGATGTAGCAGAAGATACCTGGGCGCTTGATGAGCTTAAGCTTGGTGAGAATAATATCTTAATCGAGCGCAGTGAGAACGCTTATCTTGCGGTAATCTTCTCGGGTCAGGGTTCAAAACGGTTGCGGAGGGTTGTAAATAAGTTACTGGGTCAAATCGAATCTAAATATGAACAAGTATTACCTGCCTGGGATGGTAACATTAGGGCGATTGCGGGGACGAAAGAAATATTGAGAGTCTTAATCGATATAGCAGAAGCACCAAGGTCTAAATCCAAGATAATTTCGGAACAAAAAATTATTCCCAAACCAATATCTTCATCTCAAACTCAACAACAATTTCGACCGCAAGATCAACCAAACGCCCAGGTAAAACCTTCCCTAGTGGTAAGCAAACCTCTCGTCATGGCACGACAGATAAAAGAACCAAGAATAGCCTTCCAAAGTAAAGGACTATTGAGATGCACGGGTGAGCAAACAGGCGCAACACAACCAGGATTACCTGCTTGGTCTTTAAAAGGTAACCGTATAGGGCATATGAAAATAGATATTGATAAATTACCCGTTGCATTACATATAAATCCGCACAGGCAGTTACCAAAGACCATTGTGATTAACAAAGGGCAAATGGTAATAAATAATATGCCTGCACCAAGGGTAGAACAGCCACCGGCGGGTTTGGATGTAGGTACACAATCGAAACATGTTAAGATTGAAATGCATGGGAAAACTAAGAAATTTGAAGTAGACCCGACACGGTCGTTATTGCAGCAATTGGCTGAGTTTGAGGACATGGATTAAATCAACATTTACGGGGGCTATTTTAGCCTTATATTCAATTTCTTGATTTTTTCCCTTAACCCGATTGCTCGTTCAAAATCAAGTTTCTCGGCGGCAAGTCTCATTTCCGCTTCGAGCTCGATGAGCAAATTCGGTATCTGTTGTTTGGGAATATGTTTTGTATCTTTAACCTCAACGGTTTTCTCCTTTATTGGCTTAATGATCGTTTGTGGAATTATTTTATGTTTTTTATTATATTCAATTTGAAGATTTCTTCTTCGATTTGTTTCTTCTATTGCTTTTTTAATGGACTCTGTTAAATTATCCGCGTATAATACTACCTTTGAATTCACATTTCGAGCCGCCCGACCAATTATTTGTATTAAACTTCGTGTATCACGCAAAAAGCTCTCCTTATCAGCGTCAAGAATGCCAATGAACCCGACCTCGGGTATATCCAGACCTTCTCGTAGTAGGTTAATTCCCACAAGTACATCGAACTTTCCCAATCGAAGCTCACGGATGATCTCGGTTCGGTCCAGGGTGTCTATATCTGAATGTAGATATCTGGTATTTATATCCGCTTCGGCAAAATATTCCGTTAATTCCTCTGCAAGACGTTTGGTAAGTGTTGTGACCAAGATACGATCACCACGGTTAATTGTTGCTGCAATCTCCGATTTCAAATTATCCATTTGACCCGTAATCGGTTTTATGATTATTTTGGGGTCTATTAAACCAGTGGGCCGAATTACCTGTTCAACCACTTGTGTTGAATTCTGCAACTCATAATTACTAGGTGTAGCAGAAACAAAGATCACCTGGTTCTTCTTCATATATTCTTCAAACTCCTCGAATTTCAACGGTCGATTGTCAAAAGCGCTTTCCAGCCGAAAACCATAATCCACCAGATTTTTCTTACGGCTATGATCACCATTGTACATACCATGCAATTGCGGAATGGTTTGATGACTTTCATCTATGAAAATTAGAAAATTATTTCGAAAATAATCGAGCAAGCAATATGGTTTTTCACCTTTGTTTCGACCATCCAAATGACGTGAATAATTCTCAATGCCTTTACAGTACCCGGTTTCTTGTATCATCTCAACATCGTATAATGTTCGTTGTTTGAGTCTATGGGCTTCGATTAACCCCAATTTTGGTAACTGTTCTTCGAGCTCATGCGTGATCGACTCTAGGGCTCGGTTTATATCGTCCTCTGGGATTACAAAGTGACGGGCGGGGTAGATATTATAATATTTCATTTCTTCGATTGTTTCACCGGAATTTTTATCGATCTCTTTGATTTTCTCTATTTCATCTCCGAACATTTCGATTCTAATTATATTATTATAATGCCCAGGGATCAAATCAATGGTATCACCCTTAACTCTGAACTTACCTGGGGATAATTCGAATTCATTCCTCTCGAATTGTATGTTTATTAATTTTTTTAATAATTCATTTCTTGATATCTCAGAACCCGCGGATACTTCAAAGCCCATGTCCATATAATTTTCAGGATTTCCCAAACCAAATATACACGATACTGACGCCACGACAATGACATCTGATCTGGAAGCTAATGATGCAGAAGCAGCCAATCTCATCTGTTCGATCTTCGGATTCACATCGGCATCCTTTTCGATATACTGGTCCTTTTGCGGGATGTATGACTCCGGCCGATAAAAATCATAGTAGGATACGAAATACTCCACACGATTTTTTGGGAAGAATTCTTTGAATTCATTATATAATTGGGCTGCTAATGTCTTGTTATGCGCTAATACCAAAGTAGGTTTTTGTATGTGCTTTATCACATTTGCCATGGTAAAGGTTTTTCCCGAGCCCGTTACACCTAATAGGGTCTGGTAATTATAATTTTTATCCAAACCGTGACTAAGCTGTTGTATTGCTTCCGGCTGTGAGCCTTTGGGACCAAAGGTTGATTCTAATTCGAATTTCATAATATCCTTCTTTTTATTAAACGACTATATCCTATTTCAGGAACCTGGACTTTTCAATTTACTAATTTTTTCTTCCTTAACAACCTATTATATTGAATCGCAAACCTATGCGCCTCATCACGGATTTCCCGTATCAGCTGTAACCCGTGGCTCTTTTTCGATAATCTCAACGGCGTTCGTAAACCTGGTAAATACACTTCCTCGTGCTTTTTTGCGATTGCAATGATCGGCAGCATTAAACCAAGCTTGCTGAACTCTTTTATTGCCGAGTTCAACTGACCCGCTCCACCATCGATGATTACCAGATTTGGCAACTCTGATTTTTCATTGAGCAATCGAGTATACCGTCTCCGAACCACTTCGGCGATCGCGGAGGTATCATCAATACCTTCGACCGTTTTGATCTTGAACCGTCTATAATTACTTTTATCGGGTAGTGCTGAGCGAAACTGCACCATTGAACCCACCGTTGATGTACCTGATAAATGCGAAATATCAAAACACTCAATTACACTGGGTGTCTCATGCAGCTTTAATTTAATCTTAAGATCGTCGAGTTTTTCCAAATTACCAAAAAACGTTAACTCTACATTCTTTTTAACCAGACCCAGTAACTTTTTCTTGGCACCTTTTTTTGGGAGGGTAAAATTCAGTGAGCCTTCTCTTTTTAATTTTAAAAATTCTTTCAATGATTCGTCGATTTGATCCGGAAGGATTAATTCTTTAGGCACTTTGTTCTCTGAGTAATACTGGACTATGAATTCATTAAAAAAATCAAAATTGTATTCAAAATCGAATTCTTGTTTATTTTCCAAGGTTCCTTTGTAAATATTGAATAATATCAGGTATACCCTATTATTCTTAACAATATAATTTATTATATCTTCATTGTATCTTTTATTCCGTTCCATGGTTTGCTTTTCTTTTAATAATTTTATTGCCTCGATTTGATTTCGTAACTCTATTGCGCGCTCAAAAGCCAGTTTATCAGAGGCGCTTTGCATCTCGATTGTTAATGAATTAATAAGTTCACTGGTTTTTCCATTAAGGATCTGTTTTATTATTCTTATGTTCTTTTGGTACTTTGCCTTACTAATTTTACCGATGCACGGCGCCTGGCAAAGATTAATATGATACCTTAAACACGGCCTTTTTTGCAGCCTTTTACAGGTTCGTATTTGAAATGTCTTTTTCAGGACATTTATAATATAATCCCTTGCTGCCGCGGACACGAATGGTCCGAAGAATTTGCCAGAATTTGACTCTCTTCTGGCAATTAATAACCGTGGAAAATCTTCGCCGGTCAATTCAATATATGCATACCTCTTTGAATCTTTGAAATTTATATTATATTTGGGTTGATGCTTTTTTATTAAATTATTCTCCAAAATCAATGCTTCCACTTCAGAACCAGTGATTATAAAATCTACCGTGTCAATATTGTCCACTAACGCAGTGGTCTTACGACCCAAATTCGATTTTTGAAAATAACTTTTCACTCTTTTTTTTAGATTCTTGGCTTTACCGATATAAATAATATTATTAGATCTATCTTTGAATTGATAACACCCTGGAGCAGTTGGAATTTTAGATAGATCAATCATTTCAGAACCCTCTGCAGGAACAAACCGGTGTAACTATTTTTATTAGTGGCAACTTTTTCAGGTGTACCTTCGGCAATGATCTTTCCGCCATCATCACCACCTTCCGGACCTAAATCGATGATATGGTCCGCTGATTTAATTACATCCAGGTTATGCTCGATCACGATTATGGTATTACCTTTTTCCACCAAGTCATTGAGTACTTTCAATAACTTTTTCACATCGTGGAAATGAAGCCCTGTAGTAGGCTCATCCAATAGATATAACGTCCTCCCCGTAGCTTTTTTGGCTAGCTCTCTGGTTAATTTAATCCGTTGCGCCTCGCCACCCGAGAGCGTGGTGGAGCTTTGGCCGAGTTTTATATAGCCCAGTCCAACCCTATTTAATGTCCCCAGTTTGTTTTTAATCCGGGGAATATTTTCGAAGTGCTCAAGGGCTTCTTCTACGGTCATGTCCAAAACATCTGCAATGGATTTTCCTTTGAACAAGATCTCCAAGGTTTCCTTATTGTACCTTTTACCTTTACATTCTTCACATTCTATATACACATCTGGTAAAAAATTCATCTCGATTTTAATAAGCCCGTCACCAGAACACGCCTCACAGCGTCCACCTTTGACATTGAATGAAAACCTTCCCGGTTTGTAACCACGTATTTTTGATTCTTTAATTTCCGCAAAAATCTTACGAATATCATCGAACACTTTTATATAAGTGACGGGGTTGCTTCGGGGGGTTCTGCCAATGGGGCTCTGGTCAATTACCACTACTTTATCGATTTCGGATTCAAGCAGGATCTCATCATGTGACCCCGCACGAAGCTTGGAGTTATGCAACTTCTTCATCATACCTTTGTACAAAATCTCGTAAATCAAGGTAGATTTCCCGCTCCCGGAAACACCAGTTACTACATTTAATAACCCGATTGGAATTTTCACATCGATATTTTTTAAATTATTCTCTTTACACCCTTTGATTTCAATTGATTTAGCGAATTTTCTCCGGTTCTTGGGAATATCTATGCTCATTTTTCCGGCTAAATACTTTCCAGTTAGGGATCTAGAACTCTTTTCGATCCGTTTTGGCGTACCGAAAGCCACCACCTGTCCACCATGAACACCCGCACCAGGACCCATATCTATTACATAATCCGCTCTTTTTATAGTTTCTTCATCATGCTCCACCACGATGAGTGTGTTTCCGATATCGCGTAACTGGTGCAACGTATCGATTAATTTCCGATTATCGACCTGATGCAAGCCGAT